>SDRK01000015.1 GCA_007845205.1 TM7 phylum sp. oral taxon 350 | reverse complement strand
ACGGTAAGAATATTTCTTTAACATCCAAAGAATATGCAACCTTAGAATACTTAATGAGAAATCCAGATCGACCACTCTCAAAAGAAAACATCATTTCACACGTCTGGTCTTTTGACGATGACATTTTACCAAATACAGTTGAAGTCTATATTAAGTACTTAAGAGAAAAAATAGATAAACGTTTTAATGTAGACATCATAAAAACAATTCGTGGTTTTGGCTACCAAATAGATAGTAAATAAAAAGAATGCAAGACAATCTAAAAAAGACTTTAAACTACACCACAATAAAGCTTACTGCTTGGTATTTGGCAATTATTATGACTATGTCAATTATCTTTTCTTTTGCCATTTTCCAAATATCATCAAGTGAGATGGAGATGCGTCTGTCCGATTATAGCAACAATCTTTTGTCCTATATCCGAGTTGAAAACTACGATTTATCTAACTCTTTATCCGAAAGAATTGAAGCTTATAAAAGACAATTAATTCTTGTTCTTATCTATCTTAATATTGCTATTTTAGGAGCTGGCGGATTAACTTCTTTCTGGTTTGCAAAAAGGATTCTAAAACCAATAGAAGAAGCCCATATCGCGCAAGGTAGATTTATTTCAGATGCATCGCACGAACTTAGAACACCACTCGCTTCGATGCAAGCTGAAATTGAAGTTATTTTAAGAGACAAAAACGCTACAAAAGCCGACTTAATCGAAACTTTAGATTCAAATCTAGAAGAAGTTAAAAAACTTACCAATCTATCTTCCTTGCTACTTAATCTTTCAAAATTGTCGACCAATGGTTCTTTAAAAAAAGAAAAAACCGATATAGTAGAGATTATTAACCAAGCAATATCCTCACAAAAAAAACTAAGTGACCGAATTGAAGTATCTTATCCTAAAGAGGATATTAAAGCTATCACCAATAAAGATGCTCTGATTCAAATTATTAGTATCATTACAGATAATGCACTAAAATATTCAAAACCAAATAGCAAAATTAAAATATCTCTTACTAAAACCAAAAATGTTCCTTTTAATATTTCGATCTCCAATCAGGGGATAGGTATTAAAGAAGATCAAATACCATATATATTTAATCGTTTTTATCAAGCATCGAATTCAAGGACGACTAGCATAAAAGGTAAAGGATATGGCCTTGGACTATCTATTGCTAAAGAGCTAGCAGATAAATTAAATTTAGAAATATTAGTAACTAGTAAGATTAATCAGACTACTATATTTTCAATTATTTCCCATAACAAATCCTAAGAGGGTAAGAAGCTTATATCTAGCTTAATAAAGACACCAAATGGTGTTTTTATTTTAAGTATTATTTAAGACCGGATACTTATCATAAAACTATAAGCATCATCAATGCTTATTTAAATAAAAAAGGAGGTATCCATTATGAACACCACCACTGATAGATATTTAACAAGAAGAGGCGTTAAAAATCTAAAAAAACAAATTACTAAGACTGACAAAGAATTAACAAAACTAGAAAATTCACTAAAAACTACGGAGGCGTCGAAAGATTCTCGTTTTGTTATAGATAATATCCTTTCTCGTATAGAACAACTAAAATCTGAAAAACGAGAAATTAAACAAGTCCTTGCAAATTCTAAGGTATTACCTAGAAAACGAGATCGTTTGTATGTTGCTCTTGGATCAATTGTTGATCTAATTGATGCAAAAGGCCGACTAATGACCCTAATGATAGTTGATTCCATCGAAGCCAATCCTTCTAACGGAAAAATATCAGCAAATAGTCCATTGGGAGAATCGTTAATTGGTAAAACTATCCAAGAAACAATCAGCCTAACTATTGGTTCTCGAAAAACTGAGCTACAATTAGTCGCAATTAGATAAACCGATCATTAAATGAATATTAAATTAAACTAATAAAAATAGAGTGGTTACAGTATAAATGTAACCACTCTTTAATGTTAATATATAAACGTATGCATTTTTATTCCTTATCAGTAGACGAAACAGCAAAATCTCTAAAAACCAACCAAAAAAATGGGCTTTCGAACAATGAAGTTAATGAACGTTTAAAAACTTACGGTAAAAATGAGCTTAAAATCAAAGAGACTCCTTTATTAGTGCGAATATTAAGACCTCTAGGTGGTATTTTTAACTATATTCTATATGTTGCGGGGCTTATCAGCTTCTGGCATCAAGAATATGTAGATGGAATTATTATCATCGTAATTGTATTAATATCAGCAATAATTGAATGGGCTCAAAGTAGATCAGCTGAAAAAATACTAAAATCTCTTAAAAAACAAAATTCCCAACAAGTAGTCGTTAAAAGAGATTCTAAAAAAGTTACTATCGACGCAGCAGATTTAGTGCCAGGCGATGTTATTTATTTAACCGAAGGGGAAAAAGTTCCAGCAGATAGTAGGATTATTACACAAACAGACCTAAGAGCAGACGAATCCATTCTGACTGGCGAATCTTTTCCAGTCAAAAAGCAAATAAAAAAGCTAGATTTAAATACAAAAGTATTTATGCGTAGCAATATGCTTTATCAAGGTACTTTTGTAGTGTCTGGTGAAGCAACGGCCATAGTTACAGCAACAGGGAACAATACCGAATTTGGTAAAATAGCCGCTTTATCTAGTAATGATGAAATAAGCCCAACTCAGGTAAAAATTAACGATTTAATTAAAAAACTAATCTACGCGGTCTTCTTGATTGGAATTATTGCTTTTTTCTTTTCATTATTCCGTGGTATTGATGCCTACGAAAGTCTAAGATTTGTTTTAGCACTAATTGTGTCAGTCGTGCCCGAAGGATTACCCGTTGCAATCACGATTGTATTAGCATTTAGCATTAAAAAATTAGCAAGACATAAAGCCCTTGTAACCAATATGCGCGCACTAGATTCAATCGGCATAGTAAACGTGATTGCTACAGATAAAACAGGCACATTAACACACAACAAATTAAAAGTTCACGATGTTTTTCCTTTTAAAGGGTACACAAAAACAACATTAAAAAATATTATTAGATTATCCTTAAATATTAAACAAGGCTTTAATGATCCGATGGACATTGCCTTAAAAGACTATATCGGAACGTCCAATGACAATGGTTATTCTTTAGTTAAAACCTTTCCTTTTAAACAAGATTTAAGCTTGTCTGGCAATCTCTTTAAAACAAAGGATTCATATCTCCTTGTTATAAAGGGCGCCTATAGATCTCTCGTAGAGTATCTAAACTCAGAAGCAGACCTAAAAGACACTAACTTAAAAGCACATGAATATGGCGTCGCTGGGCATAAAGTCATAGCTTTCATGACAGCAAAAATAGATCATGAAATCACATCACTTAATAATTTAAAAAGAATTAAAAATTTTGAGTTAATTGGTATTGCTGGCATATCTGACTCTATCCGCAAAGAAGCAAAAGCTGCTGTTAACGATGCGCTATCCGCAAAAACTAAAGTTGTCATGATCACTGGCGATCAATTTGATACCGCCTATGCGATCGGGCAACAGCTAAATATCGCTAAAAGCCCTAGTGATGTTTTTGACTGTTCAAAAATGCACGACTATAGCGATCAAGAGCTAGAAGAAATAGTAGAAAATACTACCGTATTTGCTAGAGTTCTGCCTGAAAATAAATATAAATTACTAAAATTATTAAAACAAAAAAATATTACCGCTATGACCGGAGATGGTGTTAATGATGTTCCTGCAATTTCTAATACTCATATTGGAATTGCTATGGGAAGTGGCACACAAATCGCTAAAGATGCTAGTGATATTATTTTGCTAGATGATAATTTTCAAACAATTATCAATGCTTTAAAAGAAGGTCGAATAATCTTTTCTAATATCCAAAAAATGTTTGTCTACGTACTATCTACTAATATTGGTGAGACTATTACCTTGGTAGGAGCATTAATTATTGGTTTACCACTTCCATTACTACCAATTCAAATCTTATACACAAATCTAGTAACCGACACAACATTAGTCATCCCTCTAGGATTAGAGCCAGGCGATAAGCAGATAATGAAGAATCCACCAAGAAAGCCTAATGATCCAATCCTTAAATCCTACCTTATAGCAAGGATCGTAATTATTGCTTTTGCTATTGGAATCACTACACTTAGTGTCTATAGCGTAGCTCTAATACATTTAGGACAAGAAAAAGCAATGACATTAGCCTTTACATCTCTAGTTGTCATGCAATGGGCTAAAGCTTTTTGTAGCCGAGAATTACTTGAAAGTTCATTTAAACAAATATTTGTTAAAAACATTGCCTTCTTAATTGGATTAATATCTTCGATATTAATGCAAGTTCTAGCACTCTATTCGCCTTTAAGTGCGTACTTAAAAATCTCTTATGTCGATTTTCATCTCATTTTATTAGTAATAATACTTGATCTAATAGTCATCTTTACAATTACAGAAATTCATAAATATATAGGCAGAAAGAGAAACCTAACACTTTAAATCCTAAAGATAAAAGGAAGGATAAAGAATTAAAATAATTACTATGAAACAATTTTTCAGAGATTTAAGTAAAAACTTATATCGATATATCGCTAAACCAATATTTTTTAAATTAAGCCCTGATTTTGCGCACTCCTTTATGATAAAAGTGTCAAAAGTTTTGCAGTATATTCTAGGCATTAATTGGCTAATACACACACTAATTGTAGATAATGAAAACACTAAAGATAATAAAGTAGATATAGAACAAAAACTAGCAGGTGTCACTTATAAAGGACCTGTTGGACTAACGGCAGGTTTCGATAAAAACCTAGAAACGGTTGGCATGATGAAAGCTGTTGGCTTTTCCTTTATGGAAGGTGGCACCATAACTTATAAGCCATATAAGGGCAATCCAAAACCATGGTTTTATCGCTTACCAAATTCTAAATCGCTAGTCGTTAACGCTGGACTTGCAAATCAAGGAGCACCTAAAATCCTAGCAAGATTAAGCAAAATTAAGAATAAATGGCATCAAGATTTTCCAATAAATATCTCTGTTGGTAAAACAAATTGTAAAGAAAATGCCGATGAAGACTGCGGCATAAATGATTACATTTCTACCTTAAAACTTCTAAAAAATCATCCCTATGTAGATGCTATTACTTTAAATATATCTTGTCCTAATGTTTACGGCGGAGAACCGTTTACTACACCTAGAAGCATTAAAAAACTGCTCACCGAAGCAGATAAATTAGATATTAAAAAGCCAATCTGGATAAAAATGCCGATCGACAAAACAGACGCCGAATTTAAAGAACTATTAGATGAAATTGTTAAGCATAAAATAGCTGGCGTTACCATTTCAAATCTATTTAAAGATCGCAAAAAGGTAGAATTAAAAGACAAACTTCCAGATTCTGTAAAAGGAAATTTGTCCGGACTTCCAACGCAAAAAAGATCTAACGAGCTAATAGCTTTAACCTATAAAAATTATAAAGATAAACTTTATATATCAGGAGTTGGGGGAATATTCTCAGCAGAAGACGCTTACGAAAAAATTAAAAATGGTGCCAACCTAGTTCAATTAATAACTGGTGTGATTTTTAATGGACCTCAACTTCCTGCCCAAATTAATCACGATCTTAAGACCCTTTTAGAAAAAGACGGTTATAGCAACATAAAAGAAGCAATTGGTAGTAGCTTTAAAAAGCAAAGTGATATTAAATCTAAAAAATAAATATTAACATAAACTAAAGAAATAATTCTCAAATGTTTGTTAATCCTACAGTCCAGAATTGTTTGGACTTATGCAGATCGTTGCAAAAATACTTTATTTTTAGTATTATCATGTAAGTATTGGGGTGTCGCCAAGTGGTAAGGCACATGGTTTTGGTCCATGCATTCGGGGGTTCGAATCCCTCCACCCCAGCCAAAACTAGAGAAGAGAAAACTATCTTAGGATAGTTTTATTTATTTAAATTCTTAATTATTTTTTTACTTTTATTTTTGTTATTTTTTATTTTTTTAATTTTAATTACTTAATTTATATAGAGCATGACCGATCCACTACTTTATAGAAGCATTAATAGCAATGAAGATATTGACGAAAACTTCATTCGAGCTAGCTTAAAAGAAGCAAAATTACCGCCTTTTTCCGACGAAGACGATTCTACATTAAAGGCCTTATATCCAAACAAAACTTCAGATAACGAATTAAGAAGGATTAACGAAGCAATTAGATTTAGCCCATATCTACCAAAGAAATATCTCTTAAAAGATTTTAACGAACAAATAGAAAGATATAGCAAAATTATTGATTCTAAAATCAAGATAACTAACGAAAATCATGCTATTATTCTTAATCTTATGAAATTAAGAGAAGATATTCACTTAATTTGTCGTTTTGCCAACAGAAGAGGACAGCCTCTTGATTTAGATCTCTTAACGAAATTAGATCAAAAACTACAAAAATATTTTGAAGATTATAAAAATCCAAACCTAGCCTTAAATGAATTTTTCGAAAAGAAAGAACATAAAACCCATTGGTGGTGGTACCTTGATGCATTAGAAGAGTTAACTCCAACCGAAAAGACTACAATATAGCAATATAACAAAACATAAGTAGTATCATATTAGTATGTATACTTGGAACAACGTTAATGCTATTTACCAAATATATCCAAGAAGTTTTAAAGATAGCAATAGCGATGGAATTGGTGATTTAAAAGGTATTATAGAAAAGTTAGATTACATAAAATCCTTAAACAGCCAAGAAAACTCATTAAACGTAGATGCAATCTGGCTTTCTCCTTTCTTTTTATCTCCACAAAAGGATTGTGGTTACGACATCTCAAATTATCTTCAAATTGATCCAATCTTTGGTAATTTGAATGATTTCAAAACACTATTAGACGAAGCCCACAAAAGAGATATCAAAATATTACTAGATCTTGTACCTAATCACACATCGGATAAACATCCATGGTTTATAGAAAGTAGAAAATCAAAAGATAATCCTTATCGGGATTATTATGTTTGGAAAGACCAGAAAAATGGTAATTACCCAAACAATTGGCTATCCATGTCAGGCGGATCAATGTGGCGATGGGATGAAAACACAAAACAATATTATTTACATTCATTCTTAAAATCTCAACCAGATCTAAATTGGAATAATCCAAAAGTTAGAGAAGAGATTCAAAACATTATGCGATATTGGCTCGATCTAGGTGTCGATGGCTTTAGAGTAGATGCCGTCTGGGCTTTATCCAAAGATCCAGATTTTAAAGATAACCCAATTAATGAAGCAACCTTTTCATCCCCTCAAGATTTTGGCTCTTTTATTAATAAGAATAGTAAAAATGGACCAAACCTAAAAAAATATCTTAAATCCCTAACAGACGTATTAAACGAATATCAAGACCGTTTTATGGTATTCGAATTTTATCCAGATTCATTATTAGGCGATACTTACATGCAGTATCAAGAGATACAAGATATATCAAATAAATCATCTGTTTTTTACTTTGAATTATTTGAGCTAACTTGGTGGGCAAGAAAATATCAAGAGAGATTAAATTTAATATTTTCTAAAAATTATGACAATCTACCGGTTGTTAGCCTAGGTAATCATGACCAACCAAGAATCGCATCAAGACATGGGTATGGTGAAGCAAAGGCCCTAGCTTTAATTCAAATGACTTTGCCTGGCATACCTCAAATTTATTATGGTGAAGAGTTAGGAATGACGGATGTAGACATCAAAGAAACCGAAGCTTATGATAATTTTGGTGGTAATGGTTTTGACTTGAGAGATAGAGTCAGAACACCTTTTAGATGGAATAACTCCAACTATGGCGACTTTAGTAGTGTAAAGCCTTGGCTACCAATGGGAAATAATCTAGAAACAATTAACGTAGAGTCTGAATTAAAAAATCAAGAATCATTTTTGTCTTTCTATAAAAAACTCTTAAGTATTAGAAAAAAAGAAGCAACATTAAGAAATGGCAAATATGAATTATTAAATAATATTAATGATGAAATTCTCAGCTTTAAACGAACTTCAAAAGATAAAGAATTCTATATATTAGTTAACTTTACAGATAGAAATCTTAAAGCTCCGATGCCATCTCCTGGTAAAATACTAGTTAGCACTAACCCTATAGATAATTTATATGTTAATAATGAAATATCACTCAGAGCTTTTGAAGGTGTCCTAATAGAAAAAGTAAATTAAATAAGGAAGAGAGCATATGAATATTTTAATCAATGTCATTATTGTTTTTACAGTTATATCTATGGCCATAGGCTTACATGTAATTATTAAACGTCAAAAAGAGCATAAAGAATCCTCTATGAATCGTGAAAGTAAATTCATGCAAGCCACTATTGATTCAATAAAACAATCTACACCTAAAGAGTCTGTCACATCGAACGACTCATCAAACACCATAAATAACGAAGATAAAAAGATAGATTAGATCAATCTGGCCAAATTCGACATCTATCTTCTGGAGCTACATACATCTTATCTTGAGGTTGAACATCAAAAATATCATAAAAATCATCGATATTTGAAAGAACAAGATTAACCCGTACTTCCTGAGGTGGGTGGCAACTGTTACTATTCTTCAACAGGCTATCAACCGATTGAGTACAGGCAAAAGTCTTAGCAAAACGATCAATAATATTTTCTATATCTTCCTTAGAAGTATAACCATCCTCTTTAAGTGCTTTAAGGATTACTTTAAAGGCTATTAAATCAGACATAACTTCACATATTTGAATTTTGCCTCTAAATGGCGTCTTATCTTTTATCCGATAATTGTCTATTTGCTTTTTAAGTGATTTTATCAACTTTTTATACTCTCGATATTCGTCCTTAGATAAAATTAGATTTTTATTATTATTTTCATCGTATAAGATACCGTTCGGATCAAAGTTATGCGCAAACTCATGAGCAATGATAAAACCTATAGCACATACTTTTTCGTAAAAAGACATCTTTAGATTATATAAAGGATATTGCAAATAAGCCGCAGAGTAATATTGTTCCGACGTCAAAAAGGAATTGCTAGCATAGGTTCTAAAACCAGATGAAGAGAACCAATTGTCTTTTTTAAGAGTTTTACCAATGTTTGAGAACCGTTCATCAAGATTAATCCGACGAAGTGTCATGATATTTTTTAAATAATTGTTTTCGTCAAAATTAATTTTTGAATAACTCTTAACATATTTCTGATTAGAAATATTAAAAGTTATTTTTTCCAATCTATGTTTTATCTTATCTTTAGATACATTAAGCCACGTTAAATCATCTAATTGCTTGATAAAAGAATTTCTAATATATTCAATAACATTTAAAAAATCAGCTTTTATCTCCTCATTAATAAAATATTTCTCATATTCTCTAGTAGCTAAAACACCTAAAAAAGTCTTATCTATATTCAAAAGGTTATAGCCAGGAATATATTTAAAAATATCTTGTCGCTTTAAAACTTTCCAATAAAAGCTATGATGAATACTATTTAATTTAGGACTAGCATATTTAGCTACAGAATTTACAAAACGCCAAGCAAGATACTTTTTAAGCCACATCGTATCTTTTTCGTCCATAACTTTAAAAATTTCCTGATAAATTTTAGGATATTCTAAAAATAAATTATCGGAATAATTCTTAACATTTAAAGCCTTAAAATACGTAATCCAATCAAAACCTTGGTATCTACTTAAAAATTCATCTAGTGAAATCCTTATGTCTCTTTCTTTGTCAGAATAGTGATTTATTATAGCTTCAGCAATTTTAGTCTCAAATTCTAAAACTTCATCAAAAGGTAAGAAATTAAAATACTTTATCACTTTGGTTAGATCATTATAATATTTCTTATATCCTAATAACTCTTTTTTATATCTATTTTTATACACATATTTTCCTGGTGCTAAGGACATATGGTATCCACCAAATTTTAAAAGTGTATTTTTGCTATATTGTCTATCGACAAAAGGGTCGAATGTCCATAAAAATATAGCACCATGTCGATTAATTTTACCGACCATTTTAGCAAAATCTTTTTTATCTGAAATCTTATCTATATCTAAAAGCCATCTCTTTAAAGTACTTAAACTAGCTTTATCTTCACCTTTAAATACCTTGTCACTACTTACAAAATATTTATACAATAGATCCTGATAGTGATCTCTTTTTGACGGATCGGGACTAATCTTACGAATTGCTACCATAAGATTCTTTTCAGTAATTTCATCTAAATAACTTCCCAATGAATAATAGTCCAAGGAATCAGGAACTTTATTTTCCTCTATCCAACGCTTATTTGAATAGAGAAAATAATTATCATAAGGCTTATTAAAATCTTCTTCCATATTAATCAACTTTTTTAAGGACAATAGCACATCTAGCCGGTACATAAACCACTAGAGATTCTTGTTTATTATCTAAAATAGTAAAGTATTCCTGATCTTTTTTAACTCTATCCTGACCACCATATTTTAAGTCATCACTAGATAGAACTAATTTATATTTGCCAGATTCAGCAGATATTGCATAGTTAGCATGCGACACCGATGGAGAGAAGTTAAAAATAAATACGTATTTACCTCTTCTATAAGAGAGAATCTTGTGATCTTCATGAACATAATACCAGTGATATCCATCATCATGAATTTTCTTTATTAGTTTTAATATTGCCTGATCAAAAAGATTCAACCATTCATATTTTAAGTCTTTATTATCCACTAAATCCCATTGACGTCTAGCATAGTGATAGCTCCAATTATTGCCAGCTCTTGGAAAATCTATCCATTCTGGATGTCCAAATTCATTACCCATAAAGTTCAAATAGCCACCACCATTCATAGAAGCAGTAAAAAGACGAATCATTTTATGAAGAGCAATACCGCGCTCTACAGCCAAGTCTTTATCTGACTTCTGCATGTGATAATACATCTCTTTATCTATTAATCTAAAGATTAAAGTCTTATCACCAACTAGTGCCTGGTCATGGCTTTCGGCATAGGAAATAACTTTTTCTTCGGGACGTTTAGCTTTTAGCTCGTGATACAAATGTCCTAAATCCCAATTTTCATCAGATCGTTCTTTTAAAGTCTTTATCCAAAGATCGGGAACACCCATAGATAAGCGATAATCAAAACCAATTCCTCCATCTTTAGTAGAAAGCGCAAGACCAGGGAAGGCACTCATATCCTCAGCAATAGTTATCGCCTTTGGTTTTATCTCATGGATTAACTTATTAGCTAAATAAAGATAGGTTAGCGCATCTTTATCAATAGCATCATTATAATAATCATCATAAGAAGTAAAAGCTTTCTCTAAACCATGATGCGTATATAGCATTGACGTCACACCATCAAAACGATAGCCATCAAAATGAAATTCATCTAACCAATATCTACAGTTAGAAAGCAGAAAATGTAAAACCTCAGGCTTACCATAATCAAAAACTCTTGAGTCCCAAGCTTCATGCATTCCTCTTTTACCAGAATAAAAATACTGATTTAAAGTTCCATCAAAGCGAGACAAACCTTCTTCTTCATTTTTAACCGAATGACTATGTACAATATCTAAAATCACCCTAAGCCCTAATTTATGAGCACTATTCACTAAACTCTTAAGGTCCGAAGGCGTACCAAAACGAGAACTTGGTGCGAAGTAATTACTAACATGATAGCCAAAGCTTCCATAATAAGGATGTTCCTGAATAGCCATTAATTGAACAGTATTATACCCAGCCTTTTTAATTCTTGGTAAAACATCTTTTTCGAACTCTTTATAACTTGCAACTTTTCCTTCTTTTGAAGCCATGCCAATATGCGCTTCATAAATTAAAGGAATTTCTTTTTTAGCAACAAATTTCTGATCGGTCCAAACAAACTGTTTTTTCGGATGATACACGACAGCGTCAAATAATTTAGTTTTTTCATCCTGAACAACATAATTGCTATAGCTAGGTATCCGATAGCCCTCACCGCCTTTCCAATAAACATGTAGTTTGTAGTGATCGCCATTCTTAATCATTTTCTGATCTAATTTGATTTCAAAAACTCCGTCTCGTTTTTTCTGAAGTAGATATCGCTCATCATCTTTAAAATCATTAAAAGTACCCACTAAATAAATTTTTGTAGCATTAGGCGCCCATTCTCTAAAAATCCAAGTATTGTCTTTGAAAGTTAAGCCAAAATATAGATGTCCTAAAGCAAATTCAGATAATTCTTTGCCATCTAATAATTTCTGTTCTTTATCTAAGATATATTTTTCAAGATAATCAATTGTCTTCTTATAAGGCTTTAGCCATGGATCGATACTAGTTAAGCTTTTTTCCATTACTTTAATTTTATCATCTACTACTATCTAGCTATAAAGAATTATTCTCATCCTAAAAAACTTAGGCTATAATCTTAAATTAATGAAAAAACCAATTATCCGAGAAAATATCAAAATTGAAAAAATAGTCGGTGGCGGACAAGGACTAGGTAAACTCACGTCTGGAAAAAAGATTTTTACTTGGAATGCATTAAAAGATGAAGTTGTTAATATAACGCTTACAAAGAAAAAAACTTCTTTAGAAGAGGGAATAGCAACAGAAATAAAAGAATCTTCAAAAGATCGAATAACACCAAAAGATCCCGATTCTTATTTATCTACTTCACCTTGGCAAATTTTAGATTGGCAAAAAGAGAACGCTTTAAAAGCTAGTCTTATTCATGATTCACTAAAACTTAATCAAGTAGAGTTAAACCAACCTATCTCTATGTTCTCAAATAATAAGCCTTATAATTATCGAAATAAAATTGAATTTAGCTTCTTCTGGGATAAAGACGAAGATCAACTCTTTTTAGCATTTTTCAAAAGAGGTAGTCACAATAAAATAAAAGTTGGACAAACCTCTCTAGCAAAAGACGAAATTAATCAAGCTGCTAAACAAATTTTAGAACTATTAAGAAAGAAAAAAGTAGCTGGCTTTTCTTTAAAGACGCTCTTGATTAGAAGCAACCAAAATAGAGAAGTAGTAGCTCAACTTTATATAAAAGATTTAGATGCATTACAAATATCCGAAGAAGACTTTAAGAATCTAAATATCAGGGGACTAGAAGTCGTCTATTCAGATCCTAAAAGCCCAGCAAGCGTTATTACAAAAAGAATTAGAAGCTTTGGAAAAACTAATTTAGAAGATAAAATCTTAAACATTAACTTTAGCTACAGTATAGAAGGCTTCTTTCAAATTAATTTACCAGTTTATGAAGAAGCTTTAAAAAATATTAAAAAGTTTATCGACCCCACAAAAAAGACAGTCGATCTATATTCCGGTGTTGGTACTATTGGACTATGCGTATCAAAAGGCGATACTGAACTAGTTGAAATCAACAAGTCAGCTGTACTTGAAATGAAAAATAATATTAAAAAATTAAAACTAAAAGCAAAAGCTATTTTAGCATCCGCTGAAGATGCTACCAATTACATTACAAATAATTGTAATTTAATAGTCGACCCACCAAGAGCTGGATTACACAAAAACGTGATTAATAAAATCAACGAAGTATTGCCGGATAGAGTTATTTATCTAAGTTGTAATCCAGACACTCAAAGTCGTGATGTTAAATTATTAGAAAATAATTACAAAATAGAATTTATCAAAGGTTATAATTTCTTTCCTAGAACACCGCATATTGAATGCTTAATGGTGCTTAAAAGAATAAACTAGAATTTAATATTTATTCTTGAGCTTTAATTAGCTTATAGATAAATTTCACACTTGGCCGATAACCCGTATGGGCATCTACATCAAATTGTTTAATTAAGCCATTTTTAACTTCGGCTATTTGAATTAAGCAAGGACTATAAGGAACTAATGTCCGATAATAGCTCAAATCGTCCGAGTTAATAATCGCTCTACCAGGAAAAACATTAATAAATTTTTCTCTTGCAATTTCATTAAAATAATCATTTTTACCTCGAGGTGGTAAATATCTTTCAACTAGTAAATTAAGCTTTTTAACAACTTTAGAGACATCACCTAATTTCACTTTTGAATGAAAAGTCATATAAAGAAACAATTGATGTTTTGGCGTAATAAAAATTGAGCCTATACCATCTGAAGATACTGGCATGTTATGAGTAATAAACTGTTTAATTTCAAGATCTATGCCAAAAGCATGTTTAATTTGTTTTTCTAATTTTACCTCGTCGACAATATTGTCATTCATATCTATAGTATAGCAAAAGAAAAATACTACTATCTAATATTTACTTAGTTATTTCAACTGTCCCCAAGAAGTGGTCTACAGATTTTTTAACCATATCTTGAAGCTCATTAGCTCTTTTTTGAATCTGTTTATTAGATGACTTTTGTAGCTTATTTAGACAATTATTTTCCTCATAGGTAATGGTTTTATTATCTATATTAATCTGACCAACTATTTGAATTGGTATATTCGAAAGGTTATCTTTATTAAACTTACAAGTAAACATCAAAACATCACCAGGCACTGAACTATATAAATAATCCATAATGCGTGAATCAGAAACTAGAATATTTTTTGCAATTCCACTATTAAACTTGGCATCAGTGCTAAATAACAAAGTGGAGGTTATATCATCATTACTGTATTTTAATTTTGTTTTTTTATCTTCTAATTGTCGTTCTATGAAAGTTTTAGTTTCTTCTTGGCCAGTTATGGCTTTTTCTAAATTACTATTACGTTTCTTTAAGTCAGTTAATTCATTATTAAGATTTTCATTGCTCTTTAGGATATTTGAAAATTCCAAAGGCCTTAACATCACATCACCATTTTGGTAATACAAATATCCATAAAAACCAAGAAAAGCTAGACCAATAAGAGCAAATAGAGACAAGAAGAATGTTCTAATTCGATGTTTTTTCCTAAGAGGTAAGAATGGATTGTGCGAAATATTCTTATCTCTTTGCTTTATAAAATCAGGATTGTCTGAAGCAATAATTTCATCAAAATTTTCTTCGCGTTCATCAACTTTTGATCGAATACGACCATCTTCTATATTTTGTTCTTGTCGAGGCGAATTAGCTGGTTTTGAATTATTATCGTTATTTGGCGTATCTCCAACTAAATCATTACTTTCTTTATCTACATCAAGTGAAAAAGAAGCTGATTCAAATTCCTGATCTTGATCGGCTACTCTTGAAGTCTCCTGATCATTTTCTTCATTGGATGTATCAGGTGAGAGAAGAGAAAAGTCGTCATCAATCTTCGTACTATTCTTTTTAGTGACGGGTTCTTTATCCGAAGCTAAACCTTCTAGATACTCATCTTCTAAATCATCTTTATTTAGAGAGATCTGATCAGAATCCTCTGATTCATCTAAATTAATTTTATTAATAATGTCTGCTTTTTCAGCTCTAATTAAATCTTCTTTTATAGAGTATTCCGGTTCTGACGCTCCAAGTTCAGCCACGTCAACATTAGATGCGATTTTATCAACTTCACTAATTTCTTCTTTAGGTTCTTCTTTTTTGACAAGCCCTGGAATATCTTCAATCTCGTCTAAAGAAGGGAGATCTTCAATAATACTTTCTAATTCTTTTTTATTAGTAGTTCTAGAAGCTCTAGCCCTTTTAGATTTTGTACTACTATCTTCAGATTTCTTTTTATTTTGCTCTTCAGCTTTCTTATCGTCATGAATGGCAACTTTTATTTTTGTTGTTTTCTTTTTGTTATCAAGAGATTTTGAATATTCATTTACTAGTCGATCAATTGAGGACAATTCATCTTGCAAAGAAGAACTAGAAGCATTATTTTTTGCTTCTTTTGCTTGTTCTTTTAAAAACTCCTTTTCAAATTTTGGGTCAGGTTCAATTACTTTCTTTCTGACTCGTACTTGAATTTGCTGAGCTTCTTCATCCTTCTTAGGCGTACTTTTAGTGGCTCTTTTTGAACCGACAGTTAGTTTCTCACCCTTTTTAACACCAGAAGTCTTTTCATCCTTCTTCACTAATTGTCTCCCTCAAAATTGTAATGCTTAAATTATAACTAAAATTAAATCATTTTCCAATTAGCGCCATGAATAAAAAAATAAAAACAAAAGCTATTACTATTTGGATCAATATATTAGATTAATGTTATATTTAGAGTGGAATTTAAGATATGAGTATATGTTATAAGCAAGCAAAAAACACATTTCTCGCCTATATTTATGCATATATAGCAGAAAATTTTATCTCAAGCTATATGATAAGTCGTAAGACTTTCTTTATTATTGATTTTGACACATGGGCTTATAGATACGGGGATATAGTCTGGCTATTATCTAAAGCTTATTTAAAAAAGAATGATAAATTATTAAAAGAAGCTCGTGAAGCTTTTAATAATCATAAAATTTCATATAGCGAAGTTCAACGTATAGTAAATAATTCTTCTATCGGGAGCGGAGAAATTGCAATAAACATTGACAATTCCCTATTAAAAGATTTAGAAGAATTACACAAAAGACCATGGAAGGATATAACACTTCTACCCGCAATTGATACGTTAAAAGCCAAATCATGTAAAACTTATGTCCATTATAAAAAAGAGGATAAAAACCAACTCACCACA
>SDRK01000014.1 GCA_007845205.1 TM7 phylum sp. oral taxon 350 | reverse complement strand
AATAAGATATTCTAAAAATTAGTTAATTTTTATTGTAAAAAGAGCATAAGCATTGTAAACTTGAAGTGGATAGTTCTCTTTATTATAGAACTATAGGTCGAAATGGCCACAATCAAGTTTGTACTTCCCCTTAGTTTATCTATTGTGTGAGGATGGAGTAAGGTGTATCTACGGTGTGAGGGCTATCCAATGGTGTTTGAAGAATCTCAGTTTTAAAAGACTGAGATTCTTTTTTGTGTTAGATCTACTATCTAAAAATATAAAGTCTTTTATTTTTTATTGTTAAAGCTTAAAATTAACTTAAATTAAATCAATAAACAAAAAAAGTAATATGAATATGGGTGAAAAAGAAACAATAAAAGACGAGTTTATAAAAGTAGTTAAAGAGATTTACGAGAATGCGACAAATTGTGAACAGTTTTGTAGCTCTCTTTTAGTAACTACTGATTTACCAATTTATAAAGATTTAGTCTGCAAAGACGAACATTGTTCTAACTTAGTAGAACTATCTAGGTCCTACTTATACAGTGACGATAATAAAGAGAATCTAAATGATTCTTTAGACGATATGGTCTTAGGACTATAATCTTAGTACTTTTTTAGTGCTCTATTTTGATGTCTTCACCCGACCAAGGTAATGGTCCACAAATTGCACAAGTGCTTGGATAAGATTCTGGTCTTTGGCTAAGACCATCTCTATCACTTCCCTTGATGTCTTTTAGGGATAGTCCATCTAGCTTAAGGTTGCCGCTAAGATCTGTTATGCCATCAAGGTCTGAATTGTGAACATGTACGGCATTTCTTAGGGTTGTAAAGCCAGTAACTCTTGAATCTCCATCTATGACTACATAATCGTCAATTTTTGCATGTCCAGCGACTACAGCATCGTCTTTGACTTCAGCACAACCTTGCATCTCAACGCAATTAAGTAATTTTGCATAACCGCGTAAAACTGCAGCTCCTAGAATTCTTGAATGACCACCAAGTGTGGCGTGTTCTTCTATTCTCCCACTTGTCATGACAGCATTTTCTTCGATAGTAGCTTCGTCTTTAGCAATACCACCGATAAAGAATCCTTTTAGATCTACAGTGTCCTCGATATTACCAATAGCGTGGCTTGCAATATAGCCGCCGCTTTCTGCTATATAAAATTTTTGTCGTTTCTTCCAAACGCCGTTGCTGTCTATATCCCAAAGATTCATAACTGGTAATCTACGACTAATCTCGCGTTTTTCGTCGTCGTAATTGGTCTCGTAAGTGACGAGTTCGGATGGAGCGAACTCTTTGAAATAATTATCGTAGCCATGGCGTGGCATGGGGTCTAAGTATGCGAGATTTGGTTGATTTAAATTTAATTTAGTACGTCGTTTAGGAACTACTTCTGACATTTTATCTACCTCTTTTTTACAAGATATCTAAAACAGCCAGGATAAACAAGATGAAAAGTAAATTATGTACTTAAATAGAGTTTTGTCCAGTAATTCTTATGCTTGCAAAACATAAGAATAAATTGCATAGTTGTATTTGACCTACTGTAGTAAAAATTGTAGGATTGTTTTTGTTAAATTGCACTTTAATAACTTTTAAGATGAGATTATAGGGGCTCATTTAGCCCTTTTAACCTCATCTTAAATTACGGGTTTAGTATCTGTTATTAGCGGATGCCCTTAAGTGGTGAGGAGAATAGGAACAACCATGAGGGTATCAAGCAAATATTTCAATGCAAAGGCAATAAATAAAGAGTTGTTGTTAGCTGCTCTTTACAATGCTACCTCTCCAGTTGGGGTGGATGGCTTCATTGAAGCCAAAAACGCCCCGATAGTACTGAATGAATATTCGGCTGAGACTATATTATATAAGCCGAATAAACCACTTCCTAAGATTGATACCTTATATGGTAGAAATATAGGGGTGGATTTTAGTAGGCTGGACAAGATAGATGTAGATTTCTATGACGATGGAGTTGGTATTTATAATACCTTCGACATGGTTGTAAGGGATCTATTCTTTAATGGACAGGTTAATTCATCGACAATAAAAAGTATTAGAAAGGAAGCTGTGTTTTTGAACAGTCAGAAAGTTCTCTTGGAGCTTACTGATTGTCCTAACACACTTCATCAGGTTAAGGTATTGACGTCTATCTACGCGCAACTACGTAGCGTAGATGTTGATACTGAAGAGCTGAAGAAGTTTCTTTCGATTACCGAAAACTTTAAAGCATCTAGAGATGCTAAATCTAAAAAGGAGGCTATTTCGGAGGCAATGGCGCTTATTGAACGCCTAAGTCCGGTGTAATTTATTTTTTAAAAGGAGCTTTAAACAGCTCCTTTTTTCTTTTGCTTGCTTTTTCTTTAACTTAATTTAACGACTCTTTTTCGTTATATAATTATTAGTAAATGAGTGGCAAAGATAACAAGAAAAATAATAAAACTAGGAAGATAGTTAAAGAAGGCGTAAATACCTTAAAAGAAAATTACCTAGCTATTTTAATTGGAGTTTTTGTTTTCTTTGGTATTGTAGGATTTTTATTTAGTAATAAAGCTCCAGAAGGGCCAAGCTTTAGTGATATAAGTAATGAAGGTATTTTAATGGGCAAAGCTGATGCGCCAGTTAAAATAATTCAGTATTCAGATTTTTTATGTCCACATTGTGCTGAATTTAGTCAAGATATCTTTCCTAAATTCAAAAAGGACTTTATTGATACAGGTAAAGTAAGATATGAATTCAGATCAATGGCTTATGTCTCTGAAGAAAAAGAAGGATCTAAAGTTAGTGCTCTAGGTGGCTATTGTGCAAATGACCAGGGTAAATTCTTTGAGTATCAAGACAATGTTTATAAGAAATTAAATATTGCTATTAATAAGGAAAACAAACATCCAAAACGAAACGACATCTTTTTAAAGAAAGATATAAAGAATATCGCTAAAGAATTAAAGCTAAATGAAGAGCAATTTAATACTTGTCTTGATGACGAAAAATATTCTTTAAAGCTCCAGGAAGTAGGGCTTAAAGCAAGTAAACATGGTGTTACGGGTGTTCCTTATATTTTAGTGAATGGTCATGCTTACGCATCTAGTATTTCGTATAGTGGGCTTAAAGCTTTAATAGAAGTTGGATTAAATGACAAATAAAATTAGCTTGCTTCTTACTAAAATAGAATTTTCTTTTAGGTCTTTTGATGTGCTTTTTAAAAACTATAAATATTTATTGTTTATTTTAGCGTCTTCTCTATTTTTTATGGAGCTAATTTATTGGTCGATGAACTTTCAAGTAATGATGATTTTAATGTCACACATTTCTATAAAAACCATGTCAGCTTTATTTCTTTCTATCTTTGAAGCTTTTGATAAACTCTCTTTATTTTTCATAACCTTGATTTCTTTAATACAAGGAACTACTTTAGCGGCGATCGTTTATGTTTATCGGCACCGAAGAAAAGTTGATAATAAATTGCTTGGTGAGGGATTGTTTATAAGCTTGTTATCGATACTTGGTATTGGTTGTCCGACCTGTGGCGCAACTCTTTCGTTGCCTTTATTCACTCTATTTTTTGGATCTTTTGCATCTTTTTTATTAGATAAAATTTCTCTTTTTATTTTTCCGGGTATCTTAGTAGTTGCAATAATTGGTTTATATTTTGTTGGGAAGAATTTAGCTGAAGTAAAAATGCAAAATAAATTTAAGGTAGGATAAATTGCGTAAAGTTGTTTTATATAGTGGTAAGGTTTGTCCATTCTGTGAAATGGTAAAAGAATGGATGATCAATAATAATATAGCTTTTGATGAGATTATTGTGGATGATAATCCACTTAAAATGAAAGAGATGATTAAGCTAAGTGGTCAGATGTCGGTCCCATTTACCTATATCGTTGATGACAATAAAGAATACGGAATCTATGGTTTTGATCTTCCTAGTTTAAATAAATATTTATTAGAAGACGATTAAAACAATTGTAGCTAATTAAGTTTAAGCTAAGTAAGATTAATTAGCTAAATTATTAAAGAAGAAATAAGTAACAATTGCTGGCCAAAAGATTGCCATTATAAAAGCAGCGATTATATCAGCTATATTAGAAGCATTGATCAGAAAATGCACTAATGTGCCAATTGCGCCTAAAAGGTAAATTAAGTTACTAGAATTAAAAAGGTTTCTAGTAATTTTAACGGATTTTTCTCTTTTTCTTTTTATAACTTCTTCTCTGGTTTCGTAATTGGTTGACTTATCATTTATTGTGCTTTTACTTTCTTTTACTTTTTTATTTTTATTGGTTTTTTCTTTTTGAGAAAATGATTTTTTATTCTTCATGGTATACATTACCTTATCTTATACTGCACGCTACTATTTTTGTTTTCAAAACATAAAGGCGCAACTTCTTTATCTAATTTATATTGCTTAGCAAAGCCGCAAGATATAATTCCATCTGGACTGAAGTTGGAGGTTCCGGTAATATCTTTCCATTTACCATTTTCTTTTTTAGTAAAGAAATAATCTATTTTACCATCGCAGTTAAAAGATAATTTGGCTGAATCATAATCTTTAGAATTACTTAAGACAGAAATTGTTAAAACGTTCTTACAAGATTTATCTTCAGTCATGCTAATTAAGAGCTTGCCAAGTTCGTTAATGGAATCATCTTTTCTTTTAATTAATTCACCTTTTTGGCTATATTCATACTCTAGAGAATTTAGGCGAATGATCGGTTCAACCTTGCTTACAGTATTTGTTTTATTATTGTTTCCTAAAAAGTAACCAAGTAAAACAAATCCTATCATTAGAATAATAGTTATTAATATTTTTTGACTTTGTTTAGTGTTTTGCATTACCAACCTCCTGATGCTCCACCACCTGAAAAACCGCCTCCACCAAAGCTGCCGCCACCGCCAGATCCGCTGGAAGATCCTCCCCATCCGCCGCCAGCCCACCAAGAAGGCTCTTTTCCTTGTTTTTTAGCTTCTCTATAGTTTTTGGATACGAAGTAATCAAAAGCAAAACCTAGACCGGTAAGAGCGGCTAGTAATATAAAGCTAATAAAGGTCCAGCTTAAAACTATTGCAGTAATAACACCGGTAACTAGTCCAATAATTCCGCCAGCCCACCAAGATTTAGATTTAGCTAAAAGAGAACCTAGATAACTAATAGCGGCGAATGAAATAATTAGTATGGATATAATGCCTTTATACGTTGATATATCTTTTTTTCTATCATTGTTTTTTATAGTAGTTCTATTTTCAGTTTGAGCTTCAATTTCGTCTAAAGCGAGTGAGATGCCAGATGCATAATGACTCTTTTGAAATTCTGGAGCCATTAGATTTCTAATAATTCTTCCTGCTTCGGCGTCTGTTATGAATTCTTCTAGTCCTCTTCCAACTTCAATTCGAATCTTATGCTCTTTAATAGCGATTAAAATTAAAGCACCATTGCTTTTGTATTTTTCGCCAATTCCCCACTTTCTGGCAACTTTAAGAGAATATCCTTCTAAAGATTCATCTTCTAAGCTTGATATAATAAGGATTCCTAATTCTAGGCTTTTTTCTTTATGAAGATTGTTTATTTTTTCAGTTAAAGTCTTATATTCGCTTATAGATAACACATTTGCTTTATCTACGATTGGCGATGTTAACTTTGGTGCATCTGGCACTTCTAAAGCAGTAACAGTAGATGTTACAAATAGTGACATAAAAAACGCACTAAAAATAAAGCCAAACAAGGTGATGAAAAATTTATTAGTTAGCATCGCGATAAAACTTATTTCTTGTTAGAAAAGTCAACTTTTGGGGCTTTTTCGGCACCCCCAGTTGATTCAAAATATGGGCTTTGTTCGAAGTTGAACATTTTAGCAACTAATCCAGATGGAAAGGTTTGTAATTTAGTGTTGTATGGTTTTGCTATATTGTTATAGTCGCTACGAGCAACTTGGATACGATTTTCTGTTCCTTCTAGCTGTACCATTAAATCACGAAAAGCTTCTGTTGCTTTAAGACTAGGATAGTTCTCAGATACAGCAATTAATTTATTAAGTGAGCTAGTCATGGCATTTTGTGCTTCCATGAATCTTTGAATGTCTGCTGTTGTTGCATTATCTGGTAGTGTAACTTTTCCTACATTAGAACGTTTTTCTGTTAAATCAGTTAGAGTAGATTTTTCAAAATCAGCAGCACCTTTTACTGTCGATACAAGATTATCTACTAAATCCATTCTCCTTTGATATTGTGTCTTAACGTTACTAAGAGAAGTCCTTACCTCTTCCCTACTCTTAATTAAGCCGTTATATGTACCGATCACCATAAGGCCGATTAAAAGAACTAAAGCTCCAATAATGCTAGGAATTAACCATTTTTTATTCATTTTCCCTCCAATATATATTGCTTATAGTATAGTCGATTTTAGAGTATTTGTCTTAAGCTTATTTAACAATTAAGCTGGAGAAGGTGTTTTGCTTTTCGATTTCTTCTAAGGCTTTTTTGACACCAGGAATTGCTAATTTACTTAATTCTAGCGGATCAATAAATCTTAGATCGTCCATCTTATCTTCTTCACAGATTTTAGGCTCACCATTCCACTTCGTGATTTCAAAGAAAAAGTCAAAATATTCGTGTGTTCCTTCTTTGTGTTGCATGACGTGTATTAATTTCGTGTCTTCTTCCCGGGCTTCAAGATTTACTTCTTCTTTTAGTTCTCTAACAGCAGCGTGAATAGCGGATTCGCCATCGTCGACATGACCTGCAGGAAAAGTATATTCGCCATCTCTATAACCGGTATTAAATCTTCTAAGGGCTAAGAATTTACCTTCTTTTTCAACTAGCATATATACAGCCGCTCTAAATAGTTTACGTTCAGTCATTTGATTGTCTCCTCTATTATTTTATAAACGTTTTTTAGATTTTTTATTTCTCTTAAATTGTTTTGTTTAGTTTTTATACGGTTAATAAAATCTTCAATTTCATTTTTATAACCAGTCCTGCCAAAGCCACTATTTAAAAATGGCACATCGTAAGATACATAGCTCTTTTTTGCGACTTTTGTTAGGTTTTTATTTGCAACAGTTTTTATAAATTCAATTTTATTAAAATCTTCACATCTTATAATCTCCTTGTCATTAATACATTCAATTGAAAATTCAAATTTATTAGAGGCATTGGATAATTCTAATAATCCTATTTTTTGATTTTGAAATTTTACAAGTATTGTTAAAACGAATTTAGTGTCATTTATCCAGCATAGTTCTTTTTTAATGTCTACAATAGTTGAATTTATTGAATAACATAACAATTCTATAGCATGAATGTGAATAGCTAATAATGACGAATCAATAATGTTTTTACAATCCCAAAAAGGAGAATTTGGTTTAGCTGCGTAAGATTTTATTTTGATAAAATTAGTTTGATCAAAATCATTAGTTTTTTGTAATAGTAGTTTATAAAAGTCTGAATATTTGAAATTAAAACCAAAAGAAATGATAGTTTGATATTTTTCAATTAGATTAACCATTTTTTCGTATTGTTTTAATGAATAGAAAGGTGGCTTTTCTACAAAAATAGCTTTATTGTTTTTGCTTGATTTTTCTATATATTCTAAATGAACGTTTGGAGTTGCGCTAACGATTAGCGCATCTATAGATGAGAACAATTCATCATCTGTTTTTGCTATATTTTTAAAATTGTATTTTTTAGCTATGCCTTGAGCTTTTGTAAGATCTCTTGATTTGATAGCAGAGATTTCTATATTACCGTTTTCTAATATTGCTGGTAATAAATTTTCTTGCATTTGATTGCCTAATCCTAATAATCCAAGCTTTAACATTATATTGTCTCCAAATATGAAATTAGAATTTTTACTATATCTTTTAGTATGCGTTTTTTATTTTTTATTGCCTCTTTTGTTCTATTATTTGATAAATCAAAATTTGTTTTAATAGCTCGTTCGTTAGATCGCCTAACATAATCTGTTGCAAAATGTAGTGAAGTAAAAGAGACTTCTTTTGTTTGACTTTCATTAAAATGTTTAATAGAGAATGCGATCTGAGATATTTCATTGTCTATTGAATTTATGGATAGTTTGTTGGTGATCTGTCTTTGAACATAATCTTCTTCAATTACTGTTGGAACTGAAACGTGGTATCCAGTATCTAGGGTTTTATGACTTTCTAAAAACTTATTTGGTAGATTTAGAATTTTCCCTACAACTTTATCGTGGTAAAGAATTAAAAATTTAGAAGGAGCGAATATTTTCTTATATATATCGTCAGGAGTTCCTAGCGTACCTAGTTTTCCTATATAAATTATTTCAGGAGCTCCCAGCCTGCATAATCTTGTGGTTATTTTTGCACTGATGTCACCCCAAAAACTAAACTTTACACCCAAAAGATTGATGATAGAGTTAGTTTTAATATTTTTATAGCGTATAGAAATGTAATAATCATTTTCATGAAGACTTATTTGTTCTAAAAATCTTTTTTTCTTAATTTCTTTTTCAATTTCGTCTATATATCCTAAAATTATAGTTTCGTCTTTTTTTATTATTTTAGAGTCGAGACCAGTCCATATTGGCAAAGCAGATTCTGCTAGAGGATATCTAATAATTTTAACCTTTATTGAGACAGTAAAAATATCTAATACATGTTGGAGCATGCTCGCATAATGCATCGTGTAATCGTGTCCACAACCAACTGCTACTACAAAAATTTTTTCACCTTTGTTATTAATACATTTATAAAAAGAAGGTCTTAAAAAATTGAATCTTTTTGATGTTGGATTATTTTGGAAATGTATTTTTGTTACTTCTGTAAAATTTAGAAAAGTTTGAAGTTCTTCAAAATGTTGAGGTAATATACCATGGACTTCAAAAGTATAATTTTCCAGTAAACATTTTCTAATAGCTGTTTCGGGAAATTTTTGTATACAATATTCATCTATAGAATCAAACATAGTATGATCAAAAGCTTTTGATCTAACCATGTCTTTATGATTGTTCTTTATTGGATTTGTATAAAGATATTTTAAGTCTCTGATGCTTTCGGTGCCTATTAATTGATAATCTTCTACTGTTGCAATCCGGTGTTGTATTGATGTCAGAAAAGAAAGTACTTTTGCATCATTGCAATTTTTTAATAAGTCATAAGTAGATTTCATTGTTATGATTTTAACTTTCTTATTTTTAAAAATACGCCCTTTAAGGGCGTATTGATTTTAATTAATAATTAATGAAAAATGATTTTTTTAAAAAATAGTGCTTTATTGTTATATTAATCATTTTCTTCATTGATTATAAAACTAATATGTTTTTAGAGTTTTGTCAAGAGTATTTCCATCCTCACCTCTCAGCTGCAACACTCTCGCACATAAAAAGAGGCATCAGCTTAAAATTGTTGATTTAGATGTTTTACTTCTCAATTAATTTACCATTATGTAGCTCTAATACTATATCGGCAGCTTGTTCTAGTTTTTTACTGTGTGTCACAATAATTACACATTTATTTTCCTTATGAGCTATATCTTTTAGAAGCTCGATAATATCTGTGGCTGTTTTACTATCTAGATTACCGGTTGGCTCGTCTGCAAGAATTACTGGTGCTTTAGAGCTTATTGCTCTTGCTATCGCTACACGTTGCGCTTGTCCTCCTGATAACTTTAGAACATTTTTATTCATATGTTCTTTTTTAAGCCCCATTTTAAGTAAAGTCTCATCTGTAGCTTTTTTATCTACTAACTTTAGATTTTCTAAAGGAGTTAGATAATCTATTAAATTGTAATTTTGAAAAACTAAGGAGATATTATTTTTTCTATGGTAAGAATAGCCATTTAATTTAATGTCGTAACCATTAAATAGAATTGTTCCATTTGTAGGTTCTTCAAGGCCAGCCAGTAAACTTAAAAGAGTGGACTTACCTGCTCCGGATTGACCAACAATTGCGTAAAACTTGCCTTTTGAAAAGCTATGGCTAATATTATCTAAAGTTTTCTTGGTTGCTTCTGGATATTTATAATTAATGTTTTTAGGACTAATAATTGACATATTTCCTCCTAGTTTAGGTTTGTTAATATTTTTCTTGGTGATTTAAGCATGATCGGGAGTAAAGAAATAAAGAGCGGGATTAATAGGAAGCCTAGTCCTATTAAGGAAAGTAGAACTATTGTTGGAGCATCTAGTGATGCTATTTTTATAGATCCTATAGTTTCATTATTTGCTAATATTTGGGTTGTTATAACTTTAGAAAAATAGGAGCTAAAAACTAAGCTGACTACTATTGGAATAAAGGATAAAATAAGAAGTTCTATTATAAATTGGCAAAATATTTGAGTTTTTGTAATACCGATGGATAATAAAATTCCTATTTCGTGAATCCGATTTCTAATATGGAATACCAATACTAAAGTTAGAACGGTTATACTGGCTAGACTGGTAAGAACTATGCTAGATAGAATTATCTGCTGAAGGCTTTTAATGTTAGTCAAGAATCCTTGATAGCTATTAGAAATTTTAGATATTTCATAATCTTCGTGTCTCGGTAGAAGTTTTTTGACTTTATCTTCTAGCTCTTCTTCTACTTGTTTATTTTCTGAAAAAAGATCTAAATTTTCTAAGTTTGGGTTAGCTTCCAATTCCTTTAGCGTTTTAAATGTAGTAATTATCTGATTTTCTGCCATATCACTATCTAGAATTTTTGGCTTTTCGTTTTGTCCAGTAAAAATACCAACTACTTTCACTCTTATCTTTTGATGATCCTTTTTTATTTCAAAATAATCACCTGATTTTAGGTTGTTTTTAGTTGCGAATTCTTTATGGATCAACACTTCTCTTTTTGAGCTATCGCTTGGTAAGGAACCAGAATCTAATTTATACAAATTAGATGTAAATTCATTTAATAGGTTGATAGATTTAGCTCCAAGGAAAGTAAGTTTTTCTTCTTGTTTTTGATCTAACGTTAAACCGCTGGTACTATCTGTGACAGTTTTTTGATTAATCGGCGAGACTAATGCGCTAGCTTGGTAATTAGATTTCGTGATTTCTTTTAGATTAATTAATTTTTGAATATCTTTTTCATTTAGATTTTCATGATTCTTATTTTTAATATTAATGCCAAAAGGTACGGTCTTTTCGATACTCTTTTCTAAACTATCTAGGTTAAATTTTATAGATGAGATAAAGAAGAGGAGTGAGAGTGTAATACTAATTATTAAACTAAGTAATAGGTTTTTCTTTGGCCTTCTTTTTATGGATAGCCAGGCTTTAGTAAAAACATTCATTACTTTACCTCGGTTAATAGTTCTTTTGGCGATTTATCGATAATCTTTTTAGATGAGATGGTGGTGGCAATTAGGATAATAATAATCTCTAGTCCAATAACACC
Organism: TM7 phylum sp. oral taxon 350; assembly: GCA_007845205.1. Lineage (GTDB taxonomy): Bacteria > Patescibacteriota > Saccharimonadia > Saccharimonadales > Saccharimonadaceae > SDRK01. Next base: position 5,369 of record SDRK01000014.1, on the reverse strand, counting down.
TAAAATATCTGCTGGTTCGAGAGAGATGTTGATCTTATCTAGGTTTTTAGATGAAGTGACAGAATCGGCGTCTGCTCCTAAAGATAATCCTTTTAGACTAGCTGAGGCAGATTTTTCTGTACTTTTAGCAGCATTTTGGACGATGTTGTTACCAACACTTTGGGCAATTGGCTTAACCATAAAGTAAGAACCAGCTATGCCAACGCTTGCTAAGATGATTATTTCAAAGATGTGCTGTAATAAAATGTCTTTTTTAGTTTTACCAATAGATAATAGAATTCCGGTTTCGTGCTTTCTTTCATTAATCCAAAGAAAAAGAATTAAGGCAATAATGGTAATTCCAAAGAAGAAACTTGCAAGTAACATTCCATCTATTAGACTGTAAATATTTTTAACAGTAGCTGTTACATTTGTAAGATTTTGACTGTTCTTTGTAAGTTCATATTTTTTCCAGTCTAAAGGTAACTTTTTTAGATCTTCAATAGTTTTATCTATATCTTTGTCTGTAAAGAAAGTTGCATCTTGATAAATTTCATTAGCTTTTGTGGTTTTATTTAATTTTCGAACACTTGTAAGATCTGCAAAGAATAGGTTTTCAAATAGTTCCATCTGGTAACTAGCAGTTTTTGGATTTTTACCATTAAATAGCCCGACTATTTCAAGTTCTGCTTCTTCAGTTGATTTATAACGATTATCTGAATCATAAGGATTGGCTTTAAGCTTAATTTTACTTCCTAGTTTCAAATTATTCTTTTTAGCAAAATCTTCATGAACTAAAATCTTATTTTGATCTTTCTCATTAATATGGCGTCCGGCGGTTAGCTTTATGGCATTAGATCTAAATTTGTTTTCTAGTTCAGATTTATTAACACCTAAGATTGTTGTAGCGTTACCGAACTTTTTATCTTTTTCTTTATCGTAGCCTGATTTTCCATTCGGCAGTGGGACCAATTTAGTGTTTATAAAATCGACAGTAGAATTCATCCTTTTAACGTAATCGCTAATGTCTTTTGATTCTACGATCTGATCGATCATGGAACTTGATACAGTTCCTGATCCACGATCTGTTCCTGGATTAGTCCTTTGATTATTACCTAATGTAAAACCAAGTCTTAAAGCTTTGCTAATGTTTTTAGCCTCAAGATCTGTAGACTTTTTAATAACCAAGCTACTAAGCAGGGTTAAAGATAATATGAATAAGATTGTTAAAATGATAAGTGATTTTAGTTTTTTTCTTGTTATATATAACCAAGATCTTTTTAGAAAATTCATATAACTCCTTTCGTATACTATTTAAATTTAGTATTTGAATGTGAATTGAATATGAATTTTTGATATTTTTATTTAATTATTTTGCCTTTATCTTTAAAGAAGATTTTAAAAGATACAATATCTTGGTCGGTATCGAAAGAAAAATCTAAACCTTTGGCATCTAATAGCAATTTGGTGATATAAAGTCCCATTCCACTTCCTTGATAATCTTTATTTTCTAAATGATAAAAAGGTGTGAAGACTTTTTTAATTTGCTCTTTTTTAAATGGTCTTTCGGCTTGATTCTTAATAGATAATTGATCTTTATTACAGATAATTTCTATTTCGCTGTTTTTCTTGCTATGCACTACAGCGTTAGAGATGATATTAGATAAGACATGTTTAATTAATTCAGGGTTTATTTTGTAAGTTACATTTTTTAGGCTAAGAGAAAGAGTGATATTTTTCTTTTTTGCTAGTTGTTCATAATTTTTGATAATTTCTTTGATTGTTGCATCGATACGGACTATTTTTTCATTCTTTAGAGCATTGTCTGTAGTTTTACTAGCTTTAATGATATCTTGGATCATTTGATTTAATTTATCTATCTCTTCTATGGATTTGGTTAGATATAGATTATGGTCGGTGTAGGGTTCTATTTTAAGTAGCATGCTTTCTAGAATAATTCTTAGGCTAGCAAGTGGTGTTTTTAGCTCATGTGAGGTGGCTTGCAAGAATAAGATCTTCTCTTTTTCTAGATTTAAACTCTTTTGATGCTCTATCTTAAGCGACTTTATATGAAATAACAAAGATTCATATAAATCATTAATGTTATTAGATAAAATATTAATTTCATTGTTAGAATTTGTTTTATATTGAGGTTTAATGCTTAACTCTTTCATTAAGCTAGTAGTATTTTTAAGCTTTTTAATTGGACCTGTGATTGATTTGCTATAGAAGAAGGAAAAGAATAAGGCGATTATTAAAGATAGGGCAAACGTAAAAGGAAGGCTTACTAAGGTAATTCGTTTAGCTTCTTCAATGGACCTAACATCCATGAAGATGGTGCCTGAGATTGTTTTGTTCCCTTTTGAATTAGCTTTAAAGTTCTTTAAAAGAATGGAATTGTTATCTAAATTTTCTCCAGCAATGTTTATAATGGAAGAATCTATTTTCTTGTCTGATACGATTTTTAATTCCTGATACCCCTCATAGGACATTTTTTTACCATCTATTTCTAGAGTAATGTTTAGGTTATTATTTTTGGAAAAAGTATTTGCAATATTTTTTATTTCATCTAGTTCTTTGTTATTTATAGAGGTTAGAAAATTTGTAGTGAGATTATTTAACTCTGACTCTTTTTGTTTTTGGTAGGCAAATGGCATGAAAAGAAAAATTAGACCATGTGCGATAAGGATCACGATAGTTAAAATAATAGTCTGAGTAATAAAGGTTTTAGGAAAGATCTTTAGGTTCTTCATATGAGTAGCCAATCCCACGAATGGTTTTAATAATGTTAATAGGTAGTTTTTTACGAATATTCTTAATATAGGTATCGATAATACGGTCGAAAGGCATCTCATCTTGATACAAGTAGTTCATAATTTCATTTCTAGTTAGAATGCGATTAGGATTATTGATAAGTAAATTAAGTAGATCTATTTCTTTAGGTTTTAGATCAATCTCTTGGTTATTTACTTTGCTTTTATAGTTTGAAAAATCGATTTCTATATTGTCATAAATCCACTTTTCTACTTTTTGTTGTCTGCGAAGAAGAGCTTTAATATGTTTTTCTAAAATTACTAAAGAGAATGGTTTAGTGATGTAATCATCTGCTAAGTTGTTGAAGCTAGTAACTTGCGTATCTTCGTCTATTAAGGCAGTTAACATAATTACTGGCACATTACTAGTTTTACGAATCTCTTTTAAGAACGCAGTGCCAAGAGTATCGGGTAACATGATGTCTAAAAGAATAATGGATGCTTTATCGATATAAGGTAGAGCTTGATTAGCACTTTTAGCTTTTATTGTCTTATACCCTTTGTTATTTAAAAAATTACAAATACCTTCGCGTATTTGTTCTTCGTCTTCTATTACTAAAACGATTGGTTGCATATTAAAAATAATTTTAGATTAATTCTAGAATTATTTTACATTAATCTAATTTTCTAGCAATTACTATAACGGTGCTTTCAGTAGCATTTAATACTTCGCATAAAACAAAATTTCGCATATCGTTTAGTTCTACGACTTTTATTGTGTCGCCATTTAAAATCATGTTTTTGGTTAGTAATCTTTTTATTTCTACTGGTTGATTTTTCTCTTTTAAAAGCTCTAATTGTTCTTTAGATGCATAAAGTATTGGATAGATGGTATTTGTACTGACATTTATTCCATTTTCTAAAGTGTTGGTATTATTTTTCATTTTTGCTTTTCTCATTGAATTTTGCCAAATGTAAAATAACAAACTAGGAATTAGAATTACTATGTTTAGTAGATAAATAACGGTGAAAACCTTCATCTCTGATTCACTAGCAGATAAGGCTTTAATTTGAGACAAAATGAATAAGATGACAGTAGAAGTGCCTGTAATAAAGGCTAAGATTTTAGAGACTAAATATTTATCTATTTTCATATTAATTATGCTTAAGATTATAGCTTTTAAAGTAAACAGTGACTATATGAGCTGATGAAAATTAGCAATTTTAAAATAAATATTTCATTGTTTATTGTTAAGCATTACAGAGTAGATTGGCCGTGCCAAAATAAAAGTAGCTTATATTTTCGAGATTGTTGCTGATACGGAATTACTTGATGATTGGTGGGCATAGTAAACTGTAGAGAGTTAGAATTTTGTAGAATCTGTGATTTTTATTGCTTTTGTTTACGGTCATCTGTCGTATTAGCTGGACAGGCTTGATCGTCGGTTGGAGTGACATCAAGAATTAGTTCTATGCTGTCATCGGTCTGCGTCAGGCTACTAACTGTGTAAGCATCAAAGCCAAGTCGGTCAGCGCAGCTGGTTTCACTAGCATTCTTGAAGGCGTCGGTGAAATCGCGGTTGGCTTTTGGAATTTTTTCATTTACATATTTAGCAGTTACTGTGTAGCCTTTTTAAATTAAAGTTTTGTAGACTATAAGGCCTTCTTTGCCGATATATTCAGCTGTGTTTACGGTCGGAAGTTTGCTAGCAGTTTGTGATGAATTATTACTATTAGTTGGGGTTGGAACATTATTGATCTGCTTTTTGTGACTGCCAGTTATTGAGCTAATAATACTAAGCGTCATGATTACGATAATCCAAAACCACCATTTTTTAAAGATTTTCTTGTTGAATTTGTTGTTTGTCATTTTTTAATATTTTCCATTGATTATATTTAATATATCTTAAGGGTGTTAAAAAATAAAAAATAGCACTGCAAGATGTTTAAAACTATCCATGATTTAGCTTTAATCAAGATGCTTGTACGATGTCACTCTCCATTGTAATACGGAATTAGTTATACTCTGCGTTGTTTCCATATATCATCCTCATTGCTAAATTCCATTTTAGATCCTTCAAACATATACTTTGTGCCTCTGGCTATATCTGCCGGGAGTAGTTTCGACCTATGATAGGCTAATAGAGCATCTTCAATTAGACCTATCGCCTCATCTTCGTAAGGCTCTATTGCCTTAGGTGCAAGAATCCAAGTTGTGACCAAAAACACCTTCGTGTAATTGTCTGTAAAATTTTTATAGTAATCAATCCTTATCGCGGTATCTTTCCACATCAACACACCGACCGCGTCAAATCCATCAAAATTACGATACCCTTCAGTCGCCGCTCCAAAGCCTACTCTTATAATAGCAAATAATGCACCGGCGTCATCATCGCGCATCAAGGTTGTCGCTATATTCGCTACGGCGGCTTCATTATTTCCGGACCATGGGCTGGAAATTTTATATTTTTTTATGAGACTTTGAGCCTCATCTTTGCTTATTTGTTTGCTTATAAAACTCACACCATCATCCCCTCATTTAAAAAGTTTACAATTATAACTCAATTATGCCAAAGGTTGCCATAAAAGCATAAGTGATATCCAGATGAACAAAGGTGTAGTATCAAATTATTTGTT
>SDRK01000013.1 GCA_007845205.1 TM7 phylum sp. oral taxon 350 | reverse complement strand
CTTTTGCTAAAAAGGTAAGCTCTAATTCTAGTTCTTGGTTCATTTTTCTCCTACTCATATTATAGACCTTTATTTTCTAAGATATAATCACAAACTTTTTTGAAGCCAGCGATATATTTATCGACAATATTAGATTCGTCGGAAAAAGTCCAAATCGGAATTTTAATAAATTGTTCAATATACTGTTCTGCGACAGGAAAATTTTTTTGTAGTGGTAAATTATTAGGATATAATCTGCCGAGTAATTTGTTCGGTTCAATAAATAGCGGTAAAGTGCTTAAGAGCCCGGTAGAGCCAGGGATGTCGACCTCAACTAGTCCTTCTGCATGTAGGGCATCTGCGAATTTTTCCTTAGTAACGCCATATGCGTTTTTTTCAATATATTGTAAGCCATACGCATACCAAGATTTTATTGTACTATCCTCTATTGTTGGAGTCTCAATGAAAGGGTATTTTTTTAGCGCTTCAGTGATTCTTGTAGCATATTCGTTTCTTGTACTTAAAAAATCATTTAAATGTCCAAATTGCTCATCCGCTATCACTATTGCTAATGGGTGTGCCCGCAACTTTAATCCCATACCAGTAAGATAATATTTATATAAATCATCTGATTTGTCGATTTCACTTTTTGGACGCTTATTGTAATGACCTTGCAAGAGTGCTCGATTAAACAATTTTTTATCGTCCGTTAAAATTATTCCGCCCTCACCGCCAGTAACAGTTTTCTGTCCTTGCAGACTCCAAGCCGCGATATCGCCAAAAGTACCAACTTTTTTTACCGTATATTTCTGCACCGTGGGCATGCGAGCAATCTTCTAGAAGATAAATATGTTTTTCTTTACAAAAATCAGCGATTTTTTTATTTTCCCTTTTAAACCACAAAAACCTAAACAGAAAATATTAAATGATAAACAATAATCAACAAACAATAATTACTAAATAAAAAATAAAAGGAACTATCTATAGCTCCTTTAGTCTAGCTAGGTCTTTTCCGTATGATGAATTTCTTACTTCTTCTACAGGAGTTCCTTTATCTAAAGCTTCTAGCATCATGCTAGAATATTCTCTGACATCTAAAAACTCTATATTGTCTGAAGTAATAACATCAAAAGTCATAAGTAATTCATGTGCTATATCGCCAATAGTCTTTAAAGATTCTTTATCCTTATTTTTCAGCAGCTCGCTCCACTAAAAACAATAGTTTCTTGCCAATTGGCACTTCAATTTGATTATCTTCCATTTAATTCTTTAACTCTTCGTCTTTAATTATTTATCTTTTCTTCATGATATCTAAAAGTATCTCAGGTTTTGCACACAGTTTTTCCACAACAAGTTTTATGTGAAAATGAATAAAATTATTCTCCTTGTGATATATCCTATTATTTTAGCCGATTTGACATAGATTTAATAAAATGTTATTATAAATAGGTATGAATAAAAATATTCAGACAGCTAAGAGCGGTATTTCTCGGCTCGATGCTCTTAAAATTCATTACGAATTTACTATGCTAGCAAGATAAACCTTAAGAGCATACATAAAACTAGACTGCTAAATAGCCACCCTCTTATAAGAGGGTGGCTTTATTTCCCCACTTTTACCTTGCTTTTCCACTAGATTTTTAATTAGTTAAATGTCAATATATAGACATGAAATGTATATATTGTGGTAATACAAAAACAAAAATAGTTAATTCTAGATCAACTAATGACAGCTACTCCACTTGGAGAAGGCATCAATGTATAAAATGCAATAAGCTCTTTACTACACTAGAGTTGCCTAATTATGACCAGATCTTTATAGATAAAAAAAACTTTCTTTATCTCAACTTTCTTTAGATATAGCTTCATGTTTTACACATAATCCTAACTTCGCAAAAGATCGGGCACTATGGATATCTAAAATTATTATTCTTGAATTATTTAAAGAAAACTCAAACATTACAAAACAAAAATTAAAAGAAATTACTTTACTAATATTAACTAGGATTGATCCTCTTGCAGCCGAAATCTATAAAAGAAAATTCTTCTAATTATTCTTTTTATTTTTTATTTTTCTTATTTTTACTTAGTTCTATTTCTTTTTAGCTTTTAGTTTGTCCAATGAATCAACTGTAATTTTTTCAGTAAGATCAAACTTATCTAAGTATTTTCCAAACATTAACCTAGTTTGTGCTACATAAGCTGCTAAAGCACTATATAAAATTGCAGTTACCGGCATTAGTATCCACTGCGTAAACATAAAGATTGATTTAGTCCATTTATATCTAGCTGGTCTCTTTGGAATTATTTGGAAAGATATCACAATAGTCACGATAATTCCTAACATAGCAACTTGTTGAATTTTACTAATAGCATCTGGCAACTGCTGTGCGGCAATCAGCATTGACGCTCTTGGGTTTACAATTAATGGAACCCAACCACCAAAAGCGACTAAAAATGATATACAAGCTAAAGTCACATGTCCATCTAATAATCTAATAAATCTACCTAAATCTGGCATTAGAGGCACGTCTCGGTCTTTTGTAAAAATATTCATTGCAACGTAAGCAATATCCGATGCTCCATAAGACCATCTTCGAAGTTGTTTAAACTGATCCTTTAAAGTCTTCTTTAAAGTTCCAGATAACACCGCATCCTGATAAATTGGCACTAAAATTGGTTGCACAGTATAGTTACCTTTAAAGTAAAAGTAACTTCGCCAATACTGATGTCCATCTTCGACAATCGTTCTAACACTCCAAAAGTTCATACCAACTAAAGCCTTTAATGGCTGTGAGTGTGAAGCAAAATTTCTTAAAGTATGCGGTCTAACCGAACTAATGATATTCCAAAAAGAATTACCTGTTGCTAAGATTCGCATTGGTGCTGGTACATCCCAAATATTATTAATAAATAGAGATACCGGCTGGTAAGACATATTATTTCTATTTTCATTAACAATATATTCATAAGCTACAGCATCAAAATACTTTGGATGTGGACGATTATCACAATCTAATGTCGTAACTATCACCTTATCATAAGCGATTTTATTTCTATCACAATATTCTTTTAGCCTATGACCAGCATAGGTAATATTTCCACCCTTGCCAACTACTTCATTTGGCAAATCTTTAGGATGCTTAGATAACACAAAGTCCATAAACTGATCACCATATAAACTCTTTAACTTTTTGACTGTAGCCTCAATAGCTTCTCCACCACGCTCCTCATAAGCAAAGAATATTAATAGATTCTTTTTATCATAAGTTACTTTTGTTAAAGCTTTAATCGTTGGTTCTATAACATCGAAAGGCTCAGTATAAGCTGTAATAATCACAGCGTTAATTATTTCATCAGGTTTTGGATATTTTTTAGGATTGGTAGCAATCGCTAAAAGATTTTCTTTATGATTTGAAAATTCATATTCTTTATAATTTTTATCTTTTAGCTTCTTATAACTAGCCTCAGCATCACCAAGTTCCATTAAACGAGCGTGCCAATTCACTGCACAAGCTCTTTTTAATTCTTTATTACCTTTTATCGTATGGTAAGCAATACCCACCGCTCTAACTAAAGCTGTTAATACAATTAATAATAAATAAGCGGAAGCAAGTACTGTATTTAAAAAAGACAAGACAATTAACAAAATAATTGCCCCGTAACTTAATAATCCAGGTAAAATTTCAAAGAATCGATATTGTTTTGTTCTTTTGCCTAATGGAATCTCTAAACTTTTCATTATTCTTCCTATAGATATGCAATTTTAGTAATTACAGATAAAGATAATATTAAAGCGATTATTAAAACTAAAATAGTAATCGCCAAAAAAACAATCGATAAATTCTTCTTATTATCCCGATACAACCTAATTGCTATTAAAGAATGTCCCAATCCAACTATTACCTGAAATACAATGAAATATAAAAGATAATACCAAGGACCGGTAAAAGATTGTTTAGCTAAACCAAAATCAGAATATCTAATATATACAGAACGATTAAATTCTTTAATATTAAAAGCCAAAATAGATATGGCTATAATCATCGAAACGAGCACCATAGCTAAACTTAGTAAGAAAACTTTATCGTGCAATATTTTACGTATTATATTTTTCATACAATTTATTTTTTACAAATGGAGCCGTTGACCGGTCTTGAACCGGTGACCTACGCTTTACGAAAGCGCCGCTCTACCAGCTGAGCTACAACGGCATCGCTAACCATAATTATACCAGCTTCAAAACAAAACAGAGTATTGTATTATACAGATAAAACTGTTAATATTACGTAAGTTATGGGCTCGTGGTACAGTTGGCCTAGTACGCCTCCCTGTCACGGAGGAGATCGCCGGTTCGAATCCGGTCGGGCCCGCCAACTAAGTTTTATTACACCTCTTTAGGTGTTTTATTTTTGTTTTTATTTTTTATTTTTTTTGTTTTTTTTTGCTTTTTTAATTCTTAGTTCTTACTTTTTATTTAGCTCTTAACTTGGTTTTAGTTCTTAACTAGTTTTATTTACAAATTATTAATCATCCACTATCTAAAGTATCTTTCAATAAATAAAGACATTAGTAATCTAATGTCTTTATTTTTATTGCTCACCCTCTTTTATCTTAGCTTATTTCTTCTCTTCTGGAAGAGTAATATAAACTTCTAGCTTATCTTTTTTAACTTTATTAAAGTCGCTATCAAACTTCTTTAATGGTATCGATACATAACTATATGCTACTTTATTATCTTTTTTCTCTAAGGTTTTAATGAAGAAAATATTTGATTCTCCATTACCTCGAGGACCATTATCCAAAGTAGTAATTGGACCACTAACTTTATTTACTTCCTGATTAAAAGCCTTTTCTGCTAAACCACCGTCATTATTATTTTTCTCAACAAGTCCAGTAGATTCAATATAGGTTGGCTTATATTCGTCCGGTAGCTTAATCTGTTCGAAAAGTTTTTTAAGATCTATTTCTTTATCTTTACTGACTATTTTTTCTAATTTACTAGCTTCATTCTTTGCAGCGTCATCGATATCATACTTAACTTTTTGTACAAGCAAAGCTATTTCATTCTGGTACCTATTTTCTTCTGGTGTCCATCCTAAAGCTTTTTCGACAGACAAATTATAAGCGGTCTCAGACATTGTTGAATCCTGAAGCTTACGCTGTTTTTCAATCTCAGCTTTAACTTCATCCTGAGATACTTGAATATTTCTAGCCTTTGCTATTTTTCTTGCATAAGCATCTTTAGCAGCAACACTAAATGCTTCTCTTTTAAATAAATCACGTTGCAAGTTTCCGTTTTCTCCCTGCATAGATTCAGCATTTACATACATCATGATTTGCACGCTAGAACGATATTTCAATAAATAATCACTATATAAAATAGTTTCGCCGTCTATCTTACCAATCGGCAATTTAAAGGTTTTAGAAATTTGAAGTGAAACATCCGAAGTGTCCGCTACTTTATAAAAAGCAAACCAACCAACAAAAACAAGAACAATTAATGAGCCAAAAGCAATCAAGAATCCATTAATAACTTTTTTCTTTTTTACATACTGCATTGGATAACGGAACTTCTTACCGTCCCGAATAATTTTTTCCCGATGTTCAGCTACAGTATCGTTAGTAATTCTTGTATACTTTTTTTGTTCATCTTTAGATGATTTCTTCTTTAATTTTAGTCTACTTATTTTATTCAATTTCATCTTCTACCTTCTCACTTAACCTTGATTCTCTTACTAAATCTTGTAACTGATTATATATTTTAGCAGGCTTATCAGCTAAATTAATAATTAAATCTCCTGTTAAAGTCTGTATGATAATTGTACCAAAATGAAAAACTTCTCCAAAAAATCCTGGTATTGAATAACTAATATTTTGAATCTTGTCTAAATCGATATCGAAAACATCACGTCCAAAAAAACCGTGTTGGACGATTCTTCTAATTCTTTCATTGGTAACTATATAAATAGTAAAGTACCAATTCATAAACTGGTAAGAAAATAATAAAAGACCAACACCCAAACAAATAAATGGTAAAAACAGCAACCAAACATTATCCGTCATTGGATCAAGTAGCACTGGTACACTACCTAGGCCAAATGGAAAAAGTATCATGTAAAAGCCTTTTCGCATTGCAATAATATGCCTACGAAAAACGAACTGTACAACTTCATTTTCGCGTTGACCGTCAAACCTTTGGTGTGCTGTTTCTTTTTTCATTTATTGATCCTTTATAACTGATGCAATCGCTTTTACTACTCTATCGTCAAAAACCGAAGGTATTACCTGATCATAGCTCGGATTATCTACTAAGCTAGCGAGTACGTTAGCCACGTCTAACTTATGCTGATCAGTAATCTTTTTAACCTTATTATCAAGAGCACCCCTAAAAATTCCTGGAAATACTAGAGCGTTATTTACCTGATTTGCGAAATCACTTCTACCAGTTGCAACAACTTTTGCTCCAGCCTCCTTAGCAAGATCTGGCATAATCTCTGGCACTGGATTTGCAAGAGCAAAGATTACTGGATCTTTTGCCATCTTACCAACCATCTCTTTAGTCAATAACCCCGCTTTACTGACCCCAATAAAGATATCAGCATCCGTGATTGCATCTTCTAAAATACCTGAGACATCAGTTTTAATATAAGCTTTAAGGTTTTGTTTTTCTTGATTTAAATCATTCCGAGAATCAGAAATAATTCCCTTACTATCTACTGCCAAAATTGAGTTATTACCATATAAGTTAAGTAACTTAATAATTGCCGTGCCAGCAGCCCCTGCTCCTATCACAACAATCTTTGCAGTTTTTAGGTCCTTATTTACAACCTTCATTGCATTTATAAGTCCTGCTAAAACCACAATAGCTGTACCATGCTGATCATCATGGAAAACTGGGATATCTAGTTCTTCTTTTAATCTCGATTCAATCTCAAAACATTTAGGTGCTGAAATGTCTTCTAAATTAATAGCGCCAAAACTAGAAGCTATAGCTTTTACTGTTTTAATTATTTCTTCGCTATCATGAACGTCTAACACTATTGGCACGCTATCTATTCCAGCAAAATGTTTAAATAATAAGGCCTTACCTTCCATAACTGGCATTGCTGCTTTAGGACCAACATCACCAAGACCAAGTACTGCAGATCCATCGGAAATCACTGCCACTAGATTATTAGTCCAAGTATATTTTGGTAATAAATTAGAATTCTCATAAATTGCCTTACTTACTGCTCCAACCCCTGGCGAATAATAAGCACTAAGTTTATCTCGATTTAATTCCCCTTTGTCTCTTAAACTGGTAGAAATCTTACCCTTATATTCTTCGTGCAATTTAAGTGCTAATTCATCATAATTCATACTTATAGTATACCTCTATACATAAGCGGTACAAAAGAGTACTTCTTTAAGTTAAACTATACTTATGATTAACAAATGGAAATTAAAAGAACGAATAGAAATTTTTAAGCATCCACGTATGGAACTTGTCGAAGATACGGTAATCCTACCCAATAACAAAGAAGCTAAGTATCTACGCGAAAAACCAACAAATAATCATTCCGTAGCAATTATTGCTATCAACAATGAAAACAAGATTCTCTTGCAAAAAGAATATAGCTATCCACCAAACGAAGTTCTCTGGCAACTTCCTGGCGGTGCCATAGAAAAAGACGAAGATATCTTAGCTGCAGCTAATCGCGAACTAGCCGAAGAATCAGGATATATGGCAAAAGATCAGAAACTTATTGGCGAATTTTACGTAAACAACCGACGATCAGATCGCAAACAATATGTAGTCTTGTGTAAGGACCTAAAAGAAAACAAATTAAAAGCAGACGATGAAGAATTCATTGAAAATTACTTCTTAGATAAAGAAGAGATTAAAGAATTGATTAAGTCTAACGAAATTAAAAATGTTAATGCTCTTGCTGCTTTTTGTTTGTTAGAAAATCTATAAAAGAAAAATAGATAAAATAGATAAGAATAATTAATGAGCTTAAAAAAGAGGCCTTAGCCTCTTTTAATTTTCTAATGGTATCCTGGATAGGAGTCGAACCTATAACCTTTTCCTTAGGACGGAATTGCTCTATCCAATTGAGCTACCAGGACGCTATTAGTATTTTATCACTATCTTGTGAATAACTCGTCACGTTTCTTATATTGATGAATATCACACATATCAAACCAGTGACAAATCTCTTGCTCTGCTTCTTCTACATCACCAGAAGCGTGAATTAAGTTTGGAATACCAATATCACCATTGTCTGCATATCCAAAGCTCATGTGTGAATAATCACCACGGATTGTTCCAGGTGCGGCACTCTTTGGTTCAGTAGGACCAACTAATTTACGTACTAAAGCAACTGCCTCTACTCCTTCTAGGACCATTGCAATAACTGGGCCTCTCTCCATAAGATCTAGAGTAATATCAAAAGTGTGCTCGCCTCGACGCGAAATCATCTTACCAATATTCTCATAGTGTTTGTAGTAGTGTTCACGATCTGGTTCAACCATTCGAACTGCTACCATCTTAAGTCCAACACGTTCAAAACGAGTTAAAATCTCTCCAACAATACCTCGCTGAACAGCATCTGGTTTAAAAAGTACTAAAGTTCTCTGTAAATACTCGTTGCTCTCAAATTGTGCAACTTTCTTAGAAGTTTTTGCCATTTTTTCTCCTTAGTTTTTATATCTTACATATAAAATACCTTTTATCTTATCTTGCATCAATAGATAAAAATATAAATTTAAAACTTAATGATTCTTTCTTCTAAAGCGATTATACTTAAAACATGTATATCTCAGAGCTCATTTATGACTTTATTGAAAGTCTAGAAATAGAAAATGGACGAAGCACAAAAACTGCTGAAAACTACCAATTCTATTTGGAAAGATTTATGAGTTTTACATCAGATATTAAGCCAGAAGATATTACTAAAGAAACCGTCAGAAAATATCGCCTATGGCTTAATCGCTTAACTAACGAACATGGCGACAACTTGTCTTTAATTACCCAAAATTATCATTTAATAGCTCTAAGAGGGTTCTTAAAGTATTTAGCTAATCGAGATATCAAGAGCCTATCTCCAGATTATGTATCACTGCCAAAAGTTGTTAAAAAACAAGTATCATTCCTACATTTCGACGAAGTACAACGCATGCTAAACGAAGTTGATACTTCAACCGAAGAAGGACTAAGAGATCGGGCAATCTTAGAACTGCTCTTTGCTGGTGGGCTTCGTGTATCTGAATTAGTTAGTTTAGATAAAGAACATATCAACGTAGAGCGTCGAGAGTTTACAGTTCGTGGAAAAGGTAAAAAAGATCGTCCAATCTTTTTTACTAAATCAGCTGCAAAATGGATTGGTGAATACCTAGATGCCAGAACAGATGCTTTGCCCGCTCTTTTCTTAAGTTATTCTAGAAATGCCTCTAAACCAAATAACTCTGGTAATTACCGAAGACTAAGCGTTAGAAGTATCCAAAATATCGTTAATAAATACGCTAAACTTGCTGGTATTACTAAACAAGTTACCCCGCACACTATGCGACACTCTTTTGCTACCGATCTTTTAATGAATGGTGCAGATATTCGTTCCGTACAAGATATGTTAGGACATTCTAATATCTCTACTACTCAAGTCTACACACACATTACAGATGTGCATTTAAAAGAGATCCACGATCAGTTTCATTCGGAAACCGAAGACTAAAATCCTCAAAGCTAAAATATCTTGCCTAAGGTTCACAAGAAGTTGAATAATCTTTTGGATCGTCGGTTACTGAAAAATCTTTACAAATACTACCATCAGTATCGACAGTTGCAGCAGGACGTGGGAAGTTAATATCTCCTAACTCTATTCGAGCTTCTACTCTCCTAAAGATATCATTAGCTCGACCAGTAGAATCTACTAATGGTTGCACTCCGTATAGTTTTACAAGGTCGTTATCCTGGTAAATGGATACTCTAATGGACGACTTATTGTAAAAAGGCAAAATTGAGAAATAACCGATTTCACCAACATTAACTTCTTTTAGAAGTTTTAGCTCCGCTCTACAAGAATAAGAAGCTGCAAAATTTTCACTACATTTTATAGACACTGGTTGGTTATTTACTGCTTCTCGCTTTTTAATTGATCCAAAATCTAAAGTATTTGTCGATGTTACAGACATAGCACTAGCAGGTATTAAGAACAAGCTTCTTT
The DNA here is from genome assembly GCA_007845205.1 of TM7 phylum sp. oral taxon 350. Taxonomy (GTDB): domain Bacteria; phylum Patescibacteriota; class Saccharimonadia; order Saccharimonadales; family Saccharimonadaceae; genus SDRK01. The sequence goes on along the minus strand of SDRK01000013.1, from coordinate 7,391 downwards.
CTCCACTGGTTGGAGTTGGGTTATCTAAATCAGATAAGTTAAATGATCCATTTGGTAATTGAATAATAGATGTTCGCATCACGCTTGGACGACCTGCTGGGTAAGCTTCTACTGGTGAGAATTTTTCACCTAAGGCAATTGAAGTCGGAAGATCATATCTAGTTGCATTAGAATCTAGCATATCTCTTCTAGCAAACCACTCCAAAACCACCTTATTAAACTTACTTTCACCCTGAAGAGGAATTGATTTTGTCCGACCTGGAGATAATTCAGCCTTATAATCATCCGTATTCATGGTGATCTTAGCACATGTATAAGCCTGATTTAAATCAACATTGGTATTTTGTTGTACCATTGTCTCATTTTGTGACGAAGATGGCGTTAAGGTAATAATATCTCTTACCATCGTACAATTATTAGAAGCTAAAATACTTTTAGCTTGTTGACAATCGGTCGAATCTTTATCTTTTAGACAGACTTTCCTATAAACTAGTAATGCTCGTTTTGCATCTTCAACACCGGCAAGAGCTGAATCTCTAGCACTTTGAGATAAGTCACTATCACTAGCCTGCCTTTGGTCTCTTAACATGTTTTGTGTGAACCCTACCACAATAATCGTTACAAGTAAGGCAGTTAGAATCACCACAAAAAGTGATACCGATCCATCTTCTTTAGTTAGCTTTTTCATACCCTTTTTCCCTTATTCTTAGTTTAAATCATTTCCTGCTCTAACTAAAACACTAAAGCGATTTACTGAACAAAATTGCGGATTAGCTCCCTCGCTAGAATCTGGTTTACAACTAAATTGTGCTAAGTTGTCTGTCTCTGCTGAGGCTGCTTCTTTTACTAAGGTATTGTAATTCTGGTCTGAGGAATCCAGTCGATCGGCAGTTCCAACTACATAACTTATCTTGTAAAGCTTTTGAGAGAGTAAGGAATTATCGCCAACACCGTCTACCCTAAAATCAAGTAACCCAATATCTCCGCTACCACCACCAATTAGTTCTTTAGAATCTTCTTTTTTAATATCATCATTATTCTGGCAAAGCTTACCACCAGAATCAAAAACCCTAATTAAACGAATTACATCATCGTCCTTAGGGCTAAACACGCCAGCATAACGATTAGCTAAAGATCCATAATTAGCTGTTAGATTTTGCCTTGCTTGATAAATTTTATCTGCCATATTCCAAACATAAGTATAACGACCCGTACAAAAGCGTCCGCCACCACTTTGGATAATATATTTTCTTGCTCCAGATGGATCAAAATTAGTAGATGGAGTTGGATCAAAAGGAGCTACGTCAGATAGGGTTCTCTGAAAATCATCAGCTATCTCTCTACCGGAAGCATTTACTTCCACCGTAGTAACACCTTCGTTATACATCTTAGATATTTGAATTGTTGTCATAGCAATTGTTAAAAGCAAGAAAGAAATAAATAGCATTGCTATAGTAAGCTCAGTAATTGTAAAACCATGTTCTCTATTTAGGTTGCTCATATAACCTCACAATCGTACCAAGTGTTGCTGGATAATTTTGCCCTGGCGTACCCCAACAAGCTGTAATATAAAAATCAATATAACCATTCTTTGGATTAGTTCGAAATGGCTGAATATAGATCCCCTCACCCCTTGGACCACCATTCGCAAAATAATTTAATTGAGCATGTGTAACGTCTTTTACTTCATTAATCATTGGACTATTTTTATCTGGTACATTGTTAACAATTCTAGATAATAAGCTAACATGCCCACCCGTTGCCTGAAGCAAAAAAGAACCAGTTGGAATATTCGGACAAGTAATGCCTGTCGATTGAATAACTGGCTGTACAGACAAATCCTGATTAGAAATCGTATTCCAGATATTATACATATCTGAATGTGAACCACCTTCAGAGGTAGATAAACTAGCAACATAGCCATCATGGACATAGCGCAAAAGCTCTGCTTGATTACTCATCTCCTGACGAACTAAAGTAAGCTGTAAAGATTGAATCGAAATAGCAATACCTTTATTCATAATGCCCAGTCCACCAACAGCTACAGCTGAAAAGACTGCGATCGCGAACATTACTTCAACTATAGTATCTCCAGCTTCTTTTATTCTCTTTGTCATTAATGACACCCCACATTATTAGATTGCTCAGTATTTAGATATTGCACAGCACCAGATCCAGAAGCATGGGCGTTCAATCTAAGAGCAGTTTTAGCTCCTCTATAGCCTGAATAACCACTTGGCATAATACAAAAGTTCAATTCTTTCTGATTCTCCGGCTTAATCATATCCTTAAGTTCAGCATCAACAGTCGTTCCATCAAAATTAACTATATTATTAGAGACATAAGTCCTAATATTGCCGCTATTGCCTGCTCTTAAGACTAGAATTGAAAATGGCGTGTTATTTGGATAAGATCCCCAAGATAGTTTAGATTCATCGGCAGTAGTAACCGATTGAACTGTTCCGCCAACATTTTTCATATAACTGCCTGAAATTATATTTAAGCGATAAGATTTTAGATCCTGTTCATCGGTCTCAATTGAAGTTAGATATTCTTGTCTCCGATCACTAGGTGACTTATAACCAACAACAATTCTTTTCCTAAAGGTGTCAGGATTCGATCCGTCCATCCACACATAACTACCAAGTATTATACAATCGCTCATTCCACGATCTGGTGCCGAACGATCTTCTTTTAGCTGAATATTCGCATAAGAGTCACAGGTCACCATATTATTATCGAAAAAATTCTGAATATTATTTACACCGTTATAAATATTATCTAGTTTAGACTTAAATTCATTAACACTGTCATAATAACGCTGTGCAGCAATCTGTGAGCTAAAGCCAACTACCATTACAATAGCAATAGCTCCTGTGATAGCCAAAAATAGAGTCACCTCAATGATAGTAAAACCTTTAACCCTACCCATATCCATTAACCTAAATTATACCACGTAGCTCTTATGCTTTTAAAAAGCTAATACATATTCATTAACAAAAATTTCCAAATCAAACTGCCAACTAATAAAGCAATTAGTGAGCCAAAAATTAAGAAAGGACCAAATGGTATTTTAGACTTACGTTTAACATTATTGATTAAAAGTAATGGCATTATAACTATTAGTCCAGTCATATTAGCAAAAAATAACGCTAAAATAGCATTCTGCCAATCAGCAACTAAAAAACCTAAAGCAATGCCAAGCTTCACGTCACCAAAGCCAACCCATTTTCCCTTTGACATTAGATAAAGCAAGAAATAAATTCCCGCTAAAACTCCAACTGAACCTGCTAAATTAATTAGCCTCATCCATGAGAAATCTTTGGTCAAAAAGCATAAAGCATAAAATACACTAATACCAATTAATGGAAAAACTATTTTATTAGGCAAAATCTTCCATCTTAGATCATAAGTATAAAGAACTAAGAATAAGGTAAAGCAAACTACTAAGCTACCAAAAGCTAAGACATGTTCAACTGATTCAAAACCATATGGCCACAAAAAGAAAATTAACATTAAACCAAGACCACCAAAGACTTCGGCTGAAAAATCTATTAGTCCAATATCTTTTTTACATTTACGACACTTACCTCTTTGAACTAAAAAACTAACAATTGGTATTAATTCATACCAATTAAGTATCTTTTCACAGCCTAAACAAACTGAACGATCTTTTAAAATATTCTTACCTTTTGTTAAAGACTCTAAGACTTTTAATTCAGATTGTTCATCCTTGTCCAAATCTTTTTCTTTTCTTAGATAGTTAGATCGAAGTCGCCAAGCTGAAGCAGCTGCATAACTTCCTAAAGACGCCCCTATAATAAATAACCACAAACCAATAATATATTCTACAACCATAAGCTTATTATACTAAAAAGACCCTTATTATAGGGTCTTTTTGTAAATTAACTTAGATTTACTAGTTGTTGGTACAAGAAATACCACCACCTTCCATCTTCATTTGCAAAGCAACTTTAGATGCTCCAGAAGAAGCTACAGGAAATTCTCCGTTACAGGTAGCATTACGGGTTACATAAATCTTGTGTTGATTTGCTTCCCAAGTGGCACTACCATCGATTGAACCTTCAACGAAAGTATAATCAGTACCATCTGGATCAGCGAAAGTATCACTTCCAGTCTTTAAATAGCTGTTGATAAATCCGTTATCAAAAGCTGCTGGCAATTTAGCACGGTTTTTATTCTGATAACTTTGTACGGCTGTTAATGCCCTAGATAGGTCTTGTCCTCTTTGGGTATCTCGTTGCCATCTTTGCAGTGCAGGCAAAGCAATGAATACCATCAAGAAAATAAGTCCAGCAATAGCTAAAACAAGGATAACCTCAATAATTGTAAATCCTTCTTTTTTTGTATTTTTCATGATGCCCTTTTACCTTTTTAGTTTTTATTTATTACTTTTTAGTAATACTTATGTTTATAATAATAAAATATTTTTCTTTTGTCTATATTTTTTAAGTTACACCCATATTATTACCTTTTTATTTTTCGAATATAAACTATTTATTCTACTAGTGAACAGTAGTAATAGTGTTAACTAAGTTATAGATTGGGAATAGGATAGCTGCAACCATCGATCCAGCAACAACTGCTAGAACAACCATTAAGACTGGTTCAATTGCCGTAGAAATCGCTTTAATCTGTTCATCTAGTTCGCGTTCATAAATTATCGATACTTTGCCTAGCATCTCATCAATCTTACCGGATTGCTCACCAATTTTAATCATCTGTGGTAGTAACGGCAAAATATAAGCTTCTGGAGCTAAGGCTTCAGATAGCGCCTTACCACCTTTAACTTTATCTGCAGCTTTTTCTACACTTTTTTGGACAATAACATTGTTTAAAGCTTCTCCAGTAATAGATAACATATCTAGCATTGCTACACCAGAAGACAACAAACTCTGCCCTGTACGTGCAAAACGTTGCATGTATAGTTTTCTAAACATGTTCTTGAAAAGCGGAACGTTTAATTTCACTAAAGCCGCTGTATAAATACCACTTTCAGTCTTAAGCCACTGAGCAATAAAGAATACAGCTGCACCAAGAGCGATTATCATGAGCCACCACCAATGGATCGCTAAGTCTGCAAGTGCAATCATTAATTTAGTAAGTAATGGTAACTCTTTACCTAAGCTCTTATAAAGCTGTGCAACCTGAGGCACCACTGTAAGCAACATAAAAGCCATAACACCTAAAATAACCACCAAAACGATTACTGGATAAGTTAAAGCTCCACGGATTCGGCTCATAGTCTCTTCATCTTTTTCTTGCTGGTTAGCAAGACGTGTTAGCGATTGATCCAAAGTTCCTGAAGCTTCTCCAGCTGCAATTAAAGCCAAAAACACTTTATCAAAAACTTCTGGATGCTTACCAAAAGAATCAGCCAATGTCCTACCACCTTCTACCGATGCAATAACATCTTGAATAATGTCGCGAAAACGTTTATTTTCAGTCTGCTCTAAAATTGTATGTAGTGACGTTGCAAGTGGCAATCCCGCTGCAATTAACGTAGCAAATTGTCTCGTAAAAACAATCTTATCCTTAGTGGTAATACGATTTAAAAAGGAAAATAACTTACTTTTATCCGATTCATCTTCTTTAATGATCAAAGGAGTAAATCCCTGATCAATCAATAATTTAGCTGCCGAACGTTCACTATCCGCCTGAACCGATGCTTTAACTATTTTATTAGTCTTAGAATCTTTTGCTTCGTAGTTATATTTCCTCATTTTATCCTCTCATTAGTCGTTCAAATTCGGTTAAATCAACAGCATAATTCTTAGCTTCATCATGTGTAATTACTCCCTGTTGAACCAATCCAACCAAGGTACGGTCCATTGTCTGCATTCCCTGATCTGCACCGGTCTGAATTAGTGCATCTAGCTGGTGAGTTTTACCTTCACGAATAATGTTTCTAGCAGCTGGTGTTGCCACCATAATCTCAGTTGCCACAACTCGTCCACCACCAATTGCTGGAATTAGTCGTTGCGAACAAATTGCCATTAAAATGTTAGATAACTGTGTCCTAATCTGTGGTTGCTGGTGAGGAGGAAAAACGTCAATCATACGGTCGATCGACTGCGAAGCAGAGTTGGTGTGAAGTGTTGCAAACACCAAGTGTCCAGTTTCTGCAATCGTAATAGCAGCTGAGATAGTTTCAAGGTCACGCATCTCACCAATTAGCACAACATCTGGGTCCTGACGCAAAGAAGAACGAAGAGCTGCATTAAATGAATATGTATCGTAGTGAACTTCACGCTGAACCACAACAGATTTTTTCGACCTATGCGTAAATTCAATCGGATCCTCAATAGTAATAATGTGTTTAGCGGTCTCAGAATTAATTCGATCAATTAAAGCTGCTAAGGTTGTTGACTTACCAGAACCAGTTGGACCTGTAACCAGTACTAAACCACGAGGATATTCTGCAAAGTTGTTAATAATCTGAGGCATTCCCAGTTCTTGAATAGTCTTAATTTCATTAGGAATTAAACGCAAGGCAGCAGCAATATTGCCCCGTTCATGGAAAGCGTTAACACGAAAACGTCCTAAATTACCAAAGGCAAAAGAAAAATCGAATTCTTTATCTTTAATTAAAATCTGTTGCTGGTCTTCGTCTAAGATTGCAAAGATTAAACGTTCTGCAGTAGCATCATCTAATACCGGAGTATTTGGTACTGGTACAAGCGAACCATCTATACGAAACATTGGTGGTAGCGAGACCTGAATGTGAAGGTCGGACGCTTTGCGTCTTACTACTTCTTCAAGTAATGTTTCAATTCTTAATTCGTCTGCTCTCATTTCTTTTTACCTCCTTTATAATATATCCGATGCTACACGATTTACTTCTTCTATAGTTGTAATGCCATTTAACGCCTTCAAATATCCATCCTGATGCATAGTAAGCATTCCCTGATGAATAGCTAACTTTTGTATCTGATTAGATGTCGCCTTCTTCACAATTAAATTCTGAATATCTTCAGTAATATCCATTACTTCATATAATCCAGCTCTTACGGGGCACTTAGTATTTTCAACCTTGCACACCAATTCAGCTGCTGGAATTATTCCACGTTTGCTAGATATGGGGGTTGAACCGTTCTTAATCGCCTCAACAGTCAATACTGTAATTGGTCAGCGATTAGTAAGGCGTGTGTCAAAAAATCGTATACCTTTTATGTCTTCTAAGATCGAGACAGAATCAATTAATCAGGCTTTAAAGAATATTCTGCCAAGAGATTCAAGTAAAATCCATGAATTAGAGAAGGATTTAGGTTATTCGACTATACCTCTATATAACGAAGAAGGCTACCAGTTAGTAAGGGGTAAAGAAACACAAACTGCCCCTGGTGGTTATACCGGACGAGCTGGATTAT
>SDRK01000012.1 GCA_007845205.1 TM7 phylum sp. oral taxon 350 | reverse complement strand
GCTACAAGAGGGTGAAGCTGAATAGCCTTACCATCAATCAACTTAGGTTGGAAGGCTTGAATAGACAAACGGTGAAGTGAAGGAGCACGGTTTAGTAAAATGTATCGTCCTTCAATTACAGCATCAAGAGCGTCCCAGACGACTGCTTCACCAGCTTCAATCAAGCGAGAAGCATTTCTAAGATTAGATGCATATTCATGCTCAAGTAACCAAGCGATAACAAAAGGCTTAAATAATTCAATTGCCATTTGTTTTGGAAGTCCACACTGATCAATTTCAAGTTCAGGACCTACCACAATTACAGAACGACCTGAATAGTCAACACGTTTTCCAAGCAAGTTCTGACGGAATCGACCTTGCTTACCTTTTAGCATGTCAGATAATGATTTAAGTCGACGACGTCCACCAGTTGAACTAGCAGCTCTACCACCTTTAGTTGCTGAGTTATCTACTAATGCGTCAACAGCTTCCTGAAGCATACGTTTTTCGTTACGTTGAATAACTTCAGGAGCGTTTAGACTTTGCAATTTCTTTAATCGATTATTTCGGTTAATAACCCGACGGTATAAGTCATTCAAGTCAGAAGTTGCAAAACGTCCACCAGTTAACTGAACCATAGGCCTTAGGTCTGGAGGAATTACAGGGATTACTGTCATAACCAAGCTAGATGGTTTAATACCAGCAACTTGCATACCTTCTAGAGTTTTTAAACGCTTTAGAATTCGTTTTTGACGCTGACCTTTAGCATTTTCCTCTTCAACTTTAAGATCTTCGATTAATTTTTCTAGATCAATCTTGTCTAATAAAGTTTTTAGGGCTTCAGCACCCATTTTTACTTCAATTAGTTCCTGATATTCAGGTAACAAATCTCTGTATTCAGACTCTGGTAATAAATTACCGTAAGCTAATGAATCTAATTGATTCTTTTTTAGAATGTACCTTGCTTCAACATCTTCAAGTTCGTTGTTACGTTCTTTAGCTGCTTTTTGGATATCCAAGTTAGGATCTTCTTCTTGCATCTTTTGGTAACGTAACTCAATAGCCTTCTTTGAACCATCATATTCTGCTTCGTTGTCTGCTTTATATTGCTCTACTTTCTCATCATCGCATTTAATAATGACGTAAGTGGCAAAGTAAGCAACTCGCTCTAATGATTTAACAGAAATATCTAGTAAAAGCGACATAGCACTTGGAGTACCACGCATAAACCAGATATGAGCAACTGGTGCTGCAAGAGCAATATGCCCCATACGCTCACGTCTTACGATACTCTTTGTGACAATCTCGCCGTTTTTATCTACGGCTACTTCTCGTGATCTAACTCCTTTAAGCTTAGAATCATGAGGATTAATGTCTTTTACTGGTCCAAAGATTCGTTCACAGAACAAACCATCTCGTTCTGGTTTTTGTGTACGGTAGTTAATAGTCTCAGGCTTTGTAACTTCACCGTAGCTCCAATTAAGAATGTCTTCTGAGTCAGCGACAGCAAGTCTCACTGCGTCAAAATCGCCAATTCCTAAACTGGATGTTGGAGTATATTGACTCATTATTTATTCTCCTCGTTATTATTTTGACCATCCATTTCGTCAATGTCGATTATTTCAACACCACCTTTGTCCTCGATTTCACCGAGTCCATCTGATTCATCAATGACAGTCTCTTTATTTTCATTTTCTACATACTGATTAGCTGTTTTTTGATTTGAGTCAGTAGTAATCTCTACATCTGCATCAACAGCATGACCTTCTTTTACAAGATCAACCCGAAGACCAAGTCCTTGAAGTTCTTTTACAAGAACGTTGAATGATTCAGGAAGTTTTGGTCCAACAATTGGCTCGTTCTTGATAATACTTTCATAAGCTTTAGCACGACCGTAGACATCGTCAGATTTAATAGTAATCATTTCTTGAAGTGCGGTAGCTGCACCATATGCTTCAAGTGCCCATACTTCCATCTCTCCAAATCGCTGACCACCATTTTGTGCTTTACCACCTAATGGCTGCTGAGTAACCATTGTGTATGGTCCAGTTGCACGAGCGTGAATCTTATCACTAACCATGTGGTGAAGCTTAATCATGTGCATCACACCAACAGTTGTACGGTTTTCAAATGGCTCTCCGGTAGTTCCATCAAATAGCTGAATCTTTCCATCACTAGAGATTCCAGCTTCTTCAAGCAAGCTTGACATCTTATCGTCTTTAACACCGTTAAATGAAGGTGTAGCAACTTTAATACCAAGGTTACGTGCTGCAATACCTAAGTGAGTTTCAAATAGCTGTCCAATGTTCATACGAGATGGCACACCAAGTGGGTTAAGAACTAGATCAACTGGAGTTCCGTCTTCCATGAATGGCATATCTTCAACTGGAAGAATTTTAGCAACAACACCTTTGTTTCCGTGACGTCCTGCTAACTTGTCTCCTACTGAGATCTTTCTAAGCTGTGCAATGTAAATACGGATTTCCATCAAAACGCCAGCTTTTAGTTCATGACCGCTTTCTTTTGAAAATACTTTAACTCTAACGACCTTACCGCCACCAGCATTATTCATTCTCTTTGAAGTATCACGAACATCTTTTGCTTTTTCACCAAAGATAGCACGTAGCAATCGTTCTTCACTGGATAGTTCCTGTTCACCTTTTGGTGTAATCTTTCCAACTAAGACATCTCCGGCCTTAACTTCAGATCCAACTTGAACAATTCCTTGCTCATCTAGGTGTCTTAAAGATTCTTCAGAAACATTTGGAATGTCTCTAGTAACAATCTCAGGACCTAATTTAGTTTCACGAACTTCAATAGTCTCTTCTTTAATGTTAATAGATGTTAATAAGTCTTCTTTTACAATACGATCAGATAAGACGATAGCGTCGTCCATGTTATATCCATTCCAAGGCATGAAGGCTACTGTTAGGTCACGACCAAGAGCAATTTCACCATCTGCAATCGATCCACCTTCTATAATGATGTCGCCTTTTTTAACCTTATCACCACGACTAACAAGAATTTTAGAATCATAACAACGATCATCCTTGGTCATTACAAAGTGCCATGGATAATAAACTTTTTGCTCGTCTTTATACTTTATAACTATTTTATTAGCGTCAGCAGATAAAACTTCTCCGTCACCTTTTGCCGTTACTATTTGGCTAGTATTTAGAGCAAGCTCATGTTCAATACCCGTACCAACTGTTGGGGCAGCAGGCCTTAAAAGAGGCACTGCCTGACGTTGCATGTTTGATCCAGTTAAGGATCGGTCCACACGGTTCTTCTCAATAAATGGAACTAATCCTGCGGTTATACCCAAAATTTGGTTGTGGGCAGAGTCCATTAAGGTAATTTCTTCTCGATCAACCAAAGATGGAGCCAACGAACGACGTGCTGAAACACGTTCTTGTTTAAATGATCCATCTTCATTTAATTCAGCGGATGCATCAGCAATCACTTCTTTCATTTCAGCATCAGCGTCAAGATAAACAATTTCGTTTGTAACCTTACCATCTTTAACTACAAGATATGGGGTTTCAATAAAACCATATTCGTTAATCTTAGCGTATTGAGCAATGTTAAGCACCAATCCTACGTTTGCACCTTCTGGTGTTTCTACCGGACAAATACGACCGTAGTGTGTAGGGTGAGCGTCACGTACATCATAACCAGCACGCTCTCTAACTAGTCCACCAGGACCCATTGAGCTTAAGTGACGTAAGTGAGAAAGTTCAGAAACTGGGTTAACCTCATCCATACCTTGAGAAAGTTTAGATGAAGTAAAGAATTCTCGTACTTTTGCAACAATTGGTCGAGCATTAATAAGAGAACTTGGGCTTACTGTTTCAAGATCTGCAGATGACATTCGATCACGAATATTCTTACGCATGTGAATGATTCCTGAACGAAAACTAGCAGCTACAAGTTCACCAACCTGCTTAACACGACGATTAGATAATGAGTCAATATCATCTGGAGCTTCTTGCGTATTATTTAGACGAATAAGCTCAGAAATAATTGCTACTAAATCTTTCATTTGGAAAGATCTAAATTCTTTAGTGTTTGGCGTATCTAAGTTAAGACGTCTGTTGATCTTATAACGTCCTACTCTTGAATAGTCATAGCTCTTAAAGTCTAAGAACATGTTTTCAATCGTCGAACGAGCATTATCTACAGTTGCAAGATCAGCTGGCTTTAATCTTCGATAAACTTCAACTAAAGCTTCGTTAACTTGTGTAGAAGGATCTTTATCTAAAGTCTCATCTATGTATTTAATGTCACCAGTATCAACATCTGCAAAAGTCTTCTTAATCTGTGAATTACTCTTCATACCAAGAGCTCTTAAGAATGTGGTTACTGGAATTTTGCGACGCTTGTCTATTTTAATGTAAATTACACCACCAGGTGCTGTTTCAAATTCAAGCCATGCACCGCGACCTGGAATTAGTTTTGCAGTGTAAAGATTAGAACCATCTGCAGCTTTTACTGCTGAAAAGAAAACACCAGATGATCTAATTAGCTGAGACACAACTACTCGTTCGTTACCGTTAATAACGAATGTACCGTGTTTAGTCATCCAAGGGTAGTCGCCTAGGTAGATTTCTTGTTCTTTTACTTCACCGTTTGTTTTATTAACCAACTCTACCATTGCGTAAAGTGGTGCCTCAAAAGAGGTGTGATTTTCTTTAGCAAAAAGATCCGTTGTTTTTGGCTCACGGAATTCGTAAGACTTGAAACGGAGCTCTAGCTTGCTACCAGTCATGTCGCTAATTGGATTAATCTCTTCAAAGATCTCTCCTAGACCCTCTTTAACAAACAGTTCCCAAGATCCTGTTTGGTGTTCAATGAGGTTCGGTAGCTTGACTGCGGTGTCTTCACCTGTAAAGAAGACACGCTTTTTGACGTCAGGCGTACTTGCCATCTATTAAGCTCTCCTCGCTATTAGTTAATATATTGGCACGAAGACCTCTAGCTACGGCTATATTTAATCTGCCAAATTAAATACATAGAAAAAACCGAAGCTTACTACTTCTTAAGTAATAATTCTAAACAGATTTTTCAATAAGTCAACGATAACCACTAAAGATTACCGATTACTTTATCAGCAATACCGTATTTGACCGCCTCTTTGGCATTCATCCAATAATCTCGGTCCATATCTTTTTCAATGGTCTTAGGATCTTTTCCAGTATTTTTAGCGAGCATATCATTTAATACTTTCTTTAGTTCAAGACTGTGATTCAAATCAATTTCGATATCCGTAATTTTACCACTAGCTCCCGAGGATGGCTGATGAATCATAACATAAGAATTTGGAAGTAAATATCTCTTACCTTTTTTACCAGCAGAAAGCAACATTGCTCCCATAGACGCCTGCATACCAATACCATAAGTAGCCACATCTGGTTTAATAAAGTTCATTGTATCAATAATTGCAAGACCATCATAAACAACACCGCCTGGTGAGTTTATGTATAACGATATATCCTTAGAATCATCTTCAGAAGCCAAGAATAACAACTGAGCTACTACTAAATTAGCAGTATGTGGATTCACATCTTCACCAAGAAAGATAATTCGTTCTTTTAAAAGTTTTGAATAGATGTCATAAGCCCGCTCTCCATAAGAAGAGCTCTCGATCACAGTAGGTATCAAATAATCCTTATTTTTATCCATATCTATCCTAAATATTTATTTAATCAATATTAATTAAACTTTAATTATTTATTTTTTAAAACTAAAGCAACTAATTCATCAACTGCTTTATTGATAATTAAACGATTCTTTAAATCATTACGAATTTCAGGCGAAGCAAGACGCTCCTTAAACTCTGGACCTTGATACTGCAAACTAAGTTTCTTAATCTCTTTATCTACATCCTGATCAGACACTTCTGTCTTTAAGTCTTTTGCTACTTGAGATAAAGCAACACCGAGTTTAGCCCTAGATACAGCAATTGGTCGAATCTCTTTTTCGATCCACTCTTCACGAGTTAATTTATTCTCTTCTAAGTATTTTTCTTCACTTAAGCCTTGGTAAGCAAGATTTTGCTTAACTTCAGTCGTTACGGCGTCAACTTGTTCCGAAATTAAGACTTCTGGTAGTTCAATTTCTGATTTCTCCACTAATTGCTTTAAGACTTCATCAGTAAATTTATCTTTTGCTTGTCGTTCTTTATTTTGCTTAATGTTTAGCTTAATATCTGCTTTTAAATCATCCAAAGTTTTAAAATCAGCACCAGCGCGTTTAGCTAGTTCATCATCAATCTTTGCGTCTTTAACTTCTTTAACAGAATTTACTGTAACTTTAAAAGTTACTTTAGCACCCTTTAAGTCCTTTGCGTGATAATCCTTAGGGAAAGTCAAGTCTATATCTTTAGATTCACCAGCTTTCATACCAACGATAGCACCTTCAAATCCAGGAATAAAAGAATTAGATCCTAATACCAAAGGATAATCTTTTGCTTTACCGCCTTCAAATTCGACACCATCTTTTATGCCAGTAAAATCAATAATTACTTCATCAGACAACTTTGCTGCACGTTTAACTTCTTTTTTCTCAGCCATTGAAGAAGCAAAACGCTTTAAAATGTCATTAACTTCTGAATCTTTAACTTCAACTTTTTCTTCTTTTACTTTGATCTTTGTAAAATCAACTAGTTTTGGTTCAGGAAGAAGTTCAATTGTTGCAATAAATTTCATTCCTTTTTCGAAGTCAAATTCCATAATATCTACTTCTGGTTTTGAGATTACTTGTAAGTTTTCCTTCATTGAGCAATCAATAATAGCGCTTTTAATAGCAATATCTATTGTTGTGTCAATCAAAAGTTCTTTTTTAACATTCTTCTCTACAACATTTATTGGAACTTTTCCTTTTCTAAAACCATCTACTTTTAGGTCTTTACCAAGTTCATATAATGCAATCTGCTTATAATTCTTTAAATCATCTTTATCAAGATCAAAGGTAATCTCAACTTTTACTTCGCTAATTTTCTTAATATCTGTCTTCATACTTCCTCTAGTATAACAATTAATTAATACCCCTTAAAGAATAAGGGGTATTATATTAACAAAATCTCCTTAATTTTTAAATTGTTTTTATTGTTCTTCTTTTGCTATGCCAAATTCAAATTCAGCATCTTTATCGTCTGCTTTTTGTCTACTGTCTTTAATAATCGATACAATTCTTGCGATGCCAAGCTTTTCTTCACTAAAGTCTTCTAGATTCTTTAAAGTGTAAATCTCTTCTTCTAGTTCTTCATCGCCGACAAAGACACAAAATTTTATACCTTTTTTAGAAACAGATTGAATTTTCTTATCTAATTTTCTATCTGAAAAATCAATTTCAGTATTAACGCCTTCAGATCTTAATTGTTTAGCTACCAAGAAACATTCTTTTGTTGCTATTTCACCAATTGGAATAATTTCAACTTCACAACTAGGGAATAATTCTGTTTTTAGATTGTGAGCCTCAATAAAGTTAAACAGCGTAGTAAGTCCTAAACCAAAACCAGTTGTAGGAATAGGATCTACACCAAATAATCCTACCAAACCATCATAACGACCACCACCAAAAATTGAACGATTGTTTTCTGGATCAAGGTCAAAAACTTCAAAGATAAAATCAGTATAATAGTCTAAACCTCGAGCTAAAGTTGGATCATACTTAATTGAGGATATTCCATATTTCTTAGCTAAAGAAATAATTTCAACTAAATTACCATAAGCTTCGTTCGTTTTAATCATTTGAGGCAAGTCTTCTATTTTCTTAACATCTAAAATTTCAAACAAACGTTTCATTTTTTCTTCACTATCACCAAGAATTTCTAATGCTAATTGTCGAAAGTCTGATTCACTAAGCTTTTTCTTCTTATCTAGAAGCTTAATCATATTGCTACTACCTGAATCATCTAATTCTAGATAGTCTTTCATTAATGAAATTAAGACTAATCGAGAGTTAACACATATCTGATACATTGATTCGTCTGCGCCTAAAGTTTTTAAAATGTCATCAGATATCGTTAATAATTCTACATCAGCTAAATTAGACTCAACTCCAAAAACATCAACATTCAATTGCCAGAACTCACGTTCTCGACCCTTTTGTGGCCTTTCATAACGCATGAAGTTCATTAACGACCACATTCTAGCAGGATATGGCATTTCCTGACGTTTCTTAGCTATCATTCTTGAAATACTTGGTGTTGCCTCTGGTCTAATTGATACTTCTCTACCACCACGATCGGTAAATAGATAAGTCTCATTACTTACTAGAGCATCACCAGTCTTTGCCTTATATACTTCAATTGGCTCTAAAATCGGTGTTTGGTACTGCTCATAGCCATGAGATGACACAACCTTGTTAAGAATATGAGCCACATGATTAAACTGCCTCATATCGTTAGGGTAATAATCTCTTGCTCCTTTGTATGGTTGTGTACTTAATTCTTTCATAATAATTATTATGCCACTAAAAAGTAAAACCACCAAAAATAACAGATAACTAACTACTGTCTAATCTATTTAAAGATAAATTTATTCTCGAATTCTTCTTACAATTTCATACATCATAATACCTGACGCAACACCAACATTAACCGATCTAGTCGAACCAAACTGCTCAATAAAAATAACTTCATCAGATAAATCTAACATTTCTTTTGTTAAACCATTTCTTTCTGAGCCAAAAGCAAATATCCCGTTTAGATCAAATTTAACGTCCCTTAAAGGTTTAGCGCCAGGTATGATGTCAACGGCATAAAGATTCTTATTTGATCTATTTAGATATTTTCTAAACTCATCTAAATCTTTGTAATAATAAATGTCTAGATATTTATCTGTAGCCATCGCTCCACGCTTATTCCACTGCCTTTTACCAACTATATGAATACACTTGGCATTAAAAGCATTAGCGTTTCTAATAATTGTTCCCATATTAAAATCATGATCTAAATTTTCAATCACAATTTCAAAATTAAAAGCTGTACTCTTAAGATGTTTTTTAATTACTTCTAATTTAATATTTTTAAAATTATCTATAACGTTACGATTATCGCCATTTTTAATTAATTCTTCATCGTAATCAGAAGATTTAAAATCATCTTTATTAATATTCATACCTATTTATATAAAGATTTAAAAACAATTTGTCCAACTGGATAATAATTTGGCCTTAAACATTTAATAATGTTTCTCAAATCATTTTGTTCTTTAACGCCAGGGTTTAAAATACCATATGGATCAAAAACATGTTTTATCCTTTTATATAATTCTGTTAATTTTTCATCTCTTTTTAGACTTACAAAATTACTATGCAAACGACCTTCTCCAGATAAATGCGCTAAATAGCCATCTACTTTCATGACAAGCTTTGTGTATTGGTCCAACATCTTAAAGGTTTTTTGTTTTCCCATAAGAGTATTAAGTTTTAGAACTGGTCTTACTGTGAATATACCACTCGAAACATTACCAACAATCGTCGTTGGAATTTTCATTATTTCGCTCAGTTCTCGTACGAGTTTTAAATACTGAATAATATTCTTACGAGGAATGAATGCACCATCAAAGATAGGAGGCATAGTTTCTTCATTATTTTGGGTAGTATAAACAACCGATGTAATAGACATTAAGTCTAAAATCGAATCAGCGCCCTCGCCTTCATCCATCAAGATATCTACATTATCCGAGAATAAGGCCGATGTCTTCTTAAGCTTTCGATTTCTTTGTCCTTTTGAATGTTCATCAAAGGCTATTAGTAACACTCCACCATTAATATTTGGTAAAATCTGTTTTCCTTGAACAAAATATTCTCGCCCAAGCTCACTTGCTCTAATAAAAGTTTCAGCCGATATATATTCAAAAATACAAGGATCTTTTTCTACTACACTATCTAATACTTCAGATATATCTCTAAAATCATCAAAAACAACTACCATAGCTGATCTAGATCTTGAAATAAATTCAGTTTTTAAGATCGCCTCAGTAACGATTCCTAGACTTCCTTGTGAACCAACTAAAAGTGGCATAATATCTATTGATCCATCCGGTAAACATGCTTTTTTAATATTTGCATAGCCTGATTTATCATGGTCGGAAATAGAAGCTATCAGCTCTTTATTGTCCTGATAAATACCATCTAGTCCTCGATAAATATCACCTTCAAAAGTAGATAATCCCTTTAGCTTATTTACTTGTTTTCTATTTTTTCTTCCAGTTTGAATTACTTCTCCATTAGCTAAAACTACTTCTAATTTATCTATGTAGTTATATGTAGATCCATACTTACCAGACAAAACGCCTTGTGAATCATTAGCAATCGCCCCACCAATAGTTGAATAATTAGCCGTGGTTGGATAAGAAGGAATCATAGCGCCAGACAAAGACAGAGCATCGTTAACAGATTTAAAAGTAATACCCGACTGCACTCTAATTAGTCCTTGTCGCATATCCGATTCTTCAATCATATTCATATGAGCTGGCATCACTAGCATAATTCCACTGCCAATAGCAGCACCTGACGTATCGCTTCCGCCACCACGTACGGTAATCGGCATACGATATCCTTTTTGACTGAATTGCCAAGAAAAATTAGCAATTTTTACGATATCTTTAGTATTCTTAGGATAAATTACAATCTCTGGAGCAATTTGTAATATAGAAGAATCACAAGAAAAATGTCTTCTAACAGCCTCTCTTATATCTACTTCACCTAGTATATTTTTATTTAAATATCTAGCTATTTTATTCATGAGCTCCCCAATTACACTTGCTTTTATTTTAACATAACCGCATCAGACATATAAAAAGCTTTAGCTCTTTAATGCTAAAATAAACTTATGAAAGAAAAAAATGTAGTGATCATTGGCGGAGGTGGATTCTTAGGATATCACGCTTCAATGGCTTTTATTAATAAAGGTTTTTCTGTAAATTGCATAGTCATGCCAGAAGAAATTGTGAATTCTTCACTTTCTAATAATGTTAATTTATTGAGACTAGACATAGATAATACTTCTGACGAAGAACTAATAAATATATTTAGCAGTTCAGATTATCTTATATATGCAGCCGGTCCAGATGACAGAGTGCATCTAGATCCAGGCGTCGATTCTTCTTGGTTTTTCCATAAATACTTAGTAGCTAGAACAGCCAGAATTTTTCATTTAGCTACCAAAGCTAATGTTAAAAAAGGCGTAATTTTTGGATCTTATTTTAGCTATATTAATAATCACGGTCTCAAAAATCTAAAACCTAATACACTTCTAAAACATCCATACGTTAAAGCTCGCAAAGATCAGATGGACGAAGTCTTTAAGATTACTGAAAATAAAATGGAAGTGTCAGTACTATCCATACCTTATGTTTTTGGAGTTACTCCAACTAAGACTTCGCTTTGGAAAAGTATTTTTGTAGATAATTATAAAGACACAAATACTATCTATTACGGAAATGGATCGACAACAGCTATTTCAGCTAAAAAAGTTGGATTAGCAGCTTACTATGCCGCTATTAACGGCAAAGATTGTGAACTTTATCCAATAGGATCTGCAAACATAACTTTTGTAGAAATGATTAGTTTACTGCTTAAATCAGCAGGTATTAATAAAAAAGTTGGTAAAATGCCAAACTTTATTATGAATTTCTTTATGAGGAAAAGAGCTAAAGATTTAGAAAAGAATAATATCTCTACCGGACTTAATATAAAGTATCTAAACAAAGATATCTTATCTAAAGATTTTATTGTGGATTATAAGAACACAGATAGATTGCTCGATATCACCTACGAGGAAGACATTAAAGAAGTAATTATTGAAACCGGCAAAAGTATTAGAGCAGATTTAGATAAAGAAGAACAATTAAATAATAGTCAAGACCAACAAGTTTAATATTATTTATTAGCTCAATTTAACTTTAATCACTTAAATATAAAAATAGTAGGAAAAATCCTACTATTTTTAATGATCTTATTATTATCAGT
Organism: TM7 phylum sp. oral taxon 350; assembly: GCA_007845205.1. Classification (GTDB taxonomy): domain Bacteria; phylum Patescibacteriota; class Saccharimonadia; order Saccharimonadales; family Saccharimonadaceae; genus SDRK01. Next base: position 7,026 of record SDRK01000012.1, on the reverse strand, counting down.
TACCCAAGCTAAGCTAAGTTACGTTATCTAAATAAATTTAGCTTTTAATTCTTGTACCTGCATTACCATTAATAGCTTCAGCAGTTTTTTCTAATGATGTGATAATAGCTGTTCTATTAGCGCCACCAGCTAAGAATTTTAAAGCAGCCTGTGTTTTAGGTAGCATTGATCCAGCAGCAAACTGACCAGCATCTATATAGCCTTGAAGTTCTTCCATTGAAACCTCACCTAAAGAAGTCTCGTTTGGTTGGTTAAAGTTAACTTTAGCTGCATCAACCGATGTCACAATTAGCAAAGTATCGGCATTTAACATATTAGCAAGCAAAGCTGCGCCAAAATCTTTATCTATAACAGCTTCTGTACCAGATAGGCTACCATCTTCTGCTTGAAGCACTGGAATTCCGCCACCACCAGTAGAAATAACTGTTACGCCAGCATCTACTAAAGTTTTAATTACTGGAGCTTCAACAATCTCTTGTGGTTTTGGTGAAGGCACAACACGTCGCCATCCTCGACCAGCATCTTCTTTGACTACATAGCCTCGTTCTTCACTAACTTTTCTAGCTTCTTCTTCACTATAAAATGGGCCAATAGGTTTAGTTGGATTTGAAAAAGCTGGATCATTCTGATCGACAATCGTTTGTGTAATCACACTAACCGCTTTGTTATTCATACCTTCTTGTCTAAAAGCATCATGAAAAGCTTGTTGTAGCCAAAAACCAATAAGCCCTTGACTCATAGAGCCACAATCGTCAAGCGGTAAGCTTGGAACGTCAGGCGTATTAATTGCTTCTTCGTGTAAAACAATATTTCCTACTTGAGGACCATTACCATGGACAATACTTACTTTATGTCCTGCTTGAATCAATGGCAAAATTTGTCTTACTGTTTCTCTAGCTACTTTTTGTTGTGCCTTAGAAGAGGCTTCGCCCTGCTTTTGCAGGGCGTTACCACCTAGAGCGACAACGATAGTTTGTCGTTCTTCCATATTATAGTACCGCAAATACCGTCATTACAGCGATTGATATTACGCTAAAGGCAACCATAATCCACCAAGTTCTTTTAACCCAGGTTCCGTATGATACCTTAGCAAGTACTAATCCACCCATAACAGATGCTACCGTCGGAGCAATCATATTGACCACACCAGCCGCTGTAGCAAAAGCTGTAACGATAAAGCTTTTATCTAGGTGCGCGAACTCTGCAAGTGGAGCTAAAATTGGCATCGAAGCAGTAGCAAGTCCTGAAGTAGAAGGTACTAAGAAAGATAGAGGTAGATATACCAAGAAAGCTAAACCAGGCAAAAATCCTGCATTAACATTTCTTAGCAATTCTTCACCAGCGTGAATTATAGTGCTCATAATCTGACCGTCCATCATGATGACAGACACACCACGCGCAAAGCCAATAATTAAGGCAACTGCTAGTAAATCTTTAGCACCGTTAATAAATGTGCCAAATAAGTTTTCATCTTCATCGTCAGTACGCTTACCCCAGAAATGAATAGCACCAATAATCAAAGCGACTGTAAAGAACAATGTAGATAATTCATTAAAGTACCAATCTCCAAGAGGCAAAATAGTCTTGCCTAAAATTGCGCCAAGTGCCGAATTCATAATCGCCGTATGAATATTCGCAAAGAAAGTAATCTTAAATTTACCTTCCCATGGAATAACCGAAATAATCATAATAAGGAAGGTTAGACCAAAGATTGATGCAATAATCTTTCTTCGAGTAGTAAACTCAGGAACATTTGCAGATACTCCTGCTTTAGCTGTTAATGCTTCTTTTAAACTAGCTCGTGAATCATTAGTATATTTTCCTGCCTTAACTTTAGATGCATACATCATAGTAGCTGCGATAGCAGTAACTAGACATAGCACTAAAATAACAAGACGAGGAATTAAACCATCTCCGATCGACACGCCAGCAAAATTTGACGCAGTACCAGTTGAAAATGGATTAATTGTCGATCCTAGAACACCGACACCAGCACCCAAAATAATAATCATAGCTGCTGTTAGTCCGTTATAGCCAGCCGCTAAAATTAGTGGCACTACAAGAGCATAAAATGCTACTGTTTCTTCCTGCATTCCATAAGTCGTCCCACCAATTGCAAAGAAAGTCATTAGAATCGGAATAATAAATATTTCTTTTCCCTTTAATTTGCGAACAAGACTACCAAACATTGCATCAAGTGCACCAGTTTTCATTACGATTCCCAAGAAACCTCCAAGAATCAAAACGAATAGCATCACACTAATAGCACCATCAGGATTCTCAGCTCTTAAGGTACCTTGAACAGGTGCCTTTAAGACATCATAGACACCTTGGCGAACATCAACAGTTTTTTCTTCACCTGTTTTTTCGTCCTTTTCAGTCCTTATCTTATCTACCTGGCGATAGGTACCAGCTTCTGGTGTTCCATCTTTATTTAGATCATATGCACCTGAAGGTACAATCCAAGTAAGGACAGCCATAAAGGCAGTAATTCCAAAGATAATAGCAAACGCCGACGGCATTCTCCATTTTCTTTTAGTTTTATTTGTTTTTTCTGACATTTTTGGAACCTCCTAAAAATTCCACTTATTATAAAGTCAAAGCGATTACCGCTTTAATGGTATGTGAACGATTTTCCGCCTGATCAAAAACAATAGAATGCGCAGATCTAAATACATCATCTGTTACTTCCATTGATTCCAATCCATATTCATCACGAATCTTCTGACCAGTAATTGTCAATGCATCATGGAATGCAGGCAAACAATGCATAAACTTTACTTCTGGATTACCAGTTAGATTTAACATATCGCGATTGACTTGGAAATTTCTAAGTAATGCAATTCTTTCAGCAAACTTATCTTCCTCGCCCATTGATACCCAAACATCAGTATAGATAACTTCTGCGCCTCTTAAGGCTTCTTCAAAATTATCTGTAATCATAATCTTGGCATGACTATCTTTTGCCAATTTTCGTGCTTCATCTACTAATTCTTGATCAGGGAAAAGCTCTCTAGGAGCTAAAATTCGAAAATCTAGCCCCATAATAGCCGAACCAATCATCAAGCTGTTAGCCATATTATTACGCCCATCACCAACGAAAACTAACTTTGTATTTTTTAAGCGTCCAATATGTTCCTCAATAGTCATAAAGTCAGCTAATATCTGTGTTGGATGGAATTTATCCGTTAATCCATTCCAAACAGGAACACCAGCGTGACGTGCCAATTCTTCAACAGTTGAATGACTAAAGCCCCTAAATTCAATACCATCAAACATTCTACCAAGAACTTTTGCAGTATCTTCAACAGTTTCTTTTTTACCTAATTGAATATCGTCTTTTCCTAAATATTCTGGAGCAATACCTAGATCATTAGCAGCTACTGTAAAAGCGCAGCGAGTTCTTGTTGATGCTTTTTCAAAAAGCAAAGCAATGTTTTTACCCTGGTGAATATTATGCGCAACTCCAGCATATTTTAGTTTCTTATATTCATGAGCTGTGTTTAAAAGCAATCGAATCTCACTAGCGCTAAAATCCTTTAGCGCTAGAAAAGATCGTCCTTTAAGACTTTGTGCCATACCTTAGACATCCTCTCTATAGATTGGCATGCTCATACAACGAGGACCACCGCGTCCACGTCCTAATTCTGAACCAGAGATTTCAAGTACTTCAACACCAGCTTCACGAAGCTTTTGGTTTGTTACATAGTTTCTATCGTAAGTTACAACCACTCCTGGTGCGATAGCTAATGTGTTAGACCCGTCATTCCATTGTTCACGTGCTGACGCAATTGGATCACCACCACCACATTCAATTAAAGTAATTTGTGGCAAACCAAGAGCAGTTCTTAAGACGTGTTCTAAGTCGCGCTCTTTAGTAATCTTTGGATAATGTTGTCCTTCTACTTTTTCAAGTACAAAGATGTTCAAATGACCGTTCACATCCCGAATTTCAGGGTGAATTGTAAATTTATCATGATCAATCATTGTAAAGACTGTGTCTAAGTGCATGAATGCGTGACTCTTCGGAATTTCAAGCGCAATAACTTTCTTGAATTCTGAACCAGCAAATAACTTAGTAGCCATTGATTCAATTGCTTCTGGAGTTGTACGCTCTGAGATACCAATTGCCATAGCTTCTTTATTAAGAATTAATTCGTCACCACCTTCCATCGAGAACTTCTCAGTACGGTTATACCAAACTGGAAGACCTTGATTAGCAAAACGTGGATGATAGTCAATAATGTATCTTAAGAACAAAGACTCACGGCGTCTTGCAGGCCAATGCATTTTGTTAATGGTTAGACCGTTGCCAATAGCAGCTCCTGGATCACGAGTAAAGTATAAGTTTGGCATTGGATCCAAGTAAAATGGATAGTGATCCTGTTCTAGCATGTCATGAAGTTGCTGATCGTGCTCTGGTGGAAGTACGATTTCATCTTTTCTTACACCTGCCATAATTTTACGAACCATTTGACGTGGTTCCATAGCAAGCAAGTAAGATGTTAGTGCTTCTGAAACACGACGACCACCTTGTTTAGATGCTCGTAGCATATCATCAACAAACTTTCGGCGAACCGCATCATTCGTTAGTGCTTCTGCTGCTAGCTGATCAAGGTATAATACCTCGACACCTCGGCTACGCAAAAGATCAGCAAAACGATCATGCTCTTTCTGCGCCAATTCCAAATATGGAATATCATCAAATAATAGATCGTGCAAAGTATCTGGTGTTAAGTTTTCAAGCTCCTCACCAGGACGATGCAAAATAACCGTCTTCAATCTACCGATTTCAGAGGTTATATTAATAGGTTTTTCCATCCCAATCCCCTTTAACTTTTACCTTATTTTTATAGTAGCATAACCACTATAAACAGTGAATAAAAATAAGCATTTTAAAGCATTGAGAATTGTATAAAACTAAAATAAAAGAAAAAATAATTGGTCAAATAAATCAGTAAAAAATAAAGGCCCAACCAAGTTGGACCTTTGAGCGAGCTAAAATCAGAGATAAGACACGTCTATGGCAACGTGGCTAAAATTCTTTCTATATTTTGGTGGCGGAGGTTGAGTACATTAGCATACGGCATATAGTATTTCACCACCAAAATATTCTAGAATAAAGATTTTAGCTCATCTGTAATTATAATAAATAAGCTTCTAGTTGCAAGCATTAGGAATATTATTACAAGATAATCGCTCTTTCTAGAACAGTTATTCGAAATTTTTAAATAACTGTTTTTATCAAATTCAACTCATTGTCTATCAATCATACTTCTTGAATAATATGAAAGATTCCTTGTATATTAGCTACATCGGTTTCTCTCATCTTTCCATCAGTCGCCTTTAATTTCAACCCGTGACAAAATGTCACGGGTTCACTTCTTTCTTCATTTAAGCGTTGCTTTAGCTTTCCCCAATACACTCCCGCGTTTTACTTTTAGAGAATACCCCACAATATCTACAACACTAAAATACCATTCTTCTTTTTCATCTTCTCTCATTCTACTTTTTTTATTTTTAAGTAATTCACCTATCCTGTTTATTTTTATTATTCTCTTTTGCTTTTTGTTCAATAGATTTTATTCCATTCAAGTAGTCTCTTTCTACTTGTGATAAAGTATTTTGTCTATATTTCTTATATTCTACTTGTGCTCTCTTGTCCGCTTGTTCTTTTGAAATGCTTTCGTTTCCTATAAGTATTTTTTCTCCTGTAGCACGCAACATTTTGTCCACATATTTCAACCAATCATTCATCGTCATTGTAACTTCTTTTTGTGCTTGTCGCTCTGCAAAATCAAGAAGACCTGATACCAATGTATTCAATCCTTTTAATTCTTTTTCACTAAGATAATTCTTTGCTATTTTAGCTTCCTCTAACGTGGGCAATTCCCCTCGAAACACAGTAAGTCCCATAAATTCTTTCTCTGAATTTACACGCTCATAAACTAATTCACTTGCTGTATGCTGATGTATTGCAAAATGCATTTTATTTTGAATAGTTGCAAAAAACATTTTTGCTTCGTTGCTTTTAGAATCATAATCAATACTCGTAGCAAATAAATCTAAGACTTGGCGATAAAACACTTTTTCGCTAGAACGAATGTCTCGTATTCTGTCCAATAATTCTTTAAAGTAGCCGCCGCCACCAAGATTTTTAAGCTTTTCATCATCCATGGCGAAGCCCTTGATCAGATAATCTTTTAAAATAGTACTAGCATAAATTCTAAATTAAATACCCCTAGCAGAACGCACCCGATAGCCGACCGCCAAAATCATGTCTAATGAATAATAAGCAACTTTTTTTGTCTGCGTTTTACCAGGCATTGCTCCATGTATTGTGGTTGTCAACTGATAGTTTACAACCACTTTTTCTTCAAGCTCTCTGTCTTTTAAAATAGCATTAATATGTTTACTAATATTCTGTTTACTTGTTTGAAACAACTCTGCAAGTTCAAGCTGACTTAGCCAAACCGTTCCATTATCTACATGAAGCTCAATTTTAGATTCTCCATCTTCTGTATTGTATAAAATGATTTTATTACTCATCTCTAAGCTCCTTCACGATTCCGTCTATAGAAAATTTAAATTAGGTTTAAAATCTGTTTAATACATTTTTATCCAACACTTCGAGAATACAATACTCTATCTACCAGTATTCTTAATATATTATATCCTGACATTCTAAACTTTGTTCAGCATTAAAATGTCATGCCTTACATATAATTATGCGTTTTATTCTTCTTTAAGATCTTTAATAGGATTACGCCTTACATTCCTATAAAGCGGAACAATAATACTAATTAAGCTAATAGAAAATATCAGCATTAGAACAAGAGCTATTTTCTGACAATCAAAACAAACTAGACTTACTCGCTTATTTAGTCCAAAATCACCAAATACATATTGCGCCTGAGCAGTAAGACTAGCAGAAAACTGAGTATCCATCAAAAGCGTACTCATAATGCCAAAGAATAAGGTGGACATTGCAATTAAGACCGTTAACATAAATACGTAAAGCAAGTA
>SDRK01000011.1 GCA_007845205.1 TM7 phylum sp. oral taxon 350 | reverse complement strand
ACAAGTTTTTTGAGTATGGTCAAAGGGCGTTAATTGCTACAATCACAATTAATCTGCGAATTGGCTGTTATATAGTTCGGCATAAAAACCATGTTGTTTTAATAGTTCCTGATGTGTACCCTGCTCAATAATATTTCCTTCTTTTACTACTAAAATTAAATCAGCATTGCGGATAGTACTTAAACGGTGTGCAATGACGAAGCTAGTTTTTCCTTTCATTAACCGATCCATTGCCTGTTGAATTAATAACTCGGTACGTGTATCAACTGAACTTGTAGCTTCATCTAAGATTAGCATTGGTGTTTTAGCAAGCATTGCACGCGCAATTGTTAGGAGCTGTTTTTCACCTTGTGAAATATTTGTAGCTTCTTCATCAAGCACCATGTCATATCCGCCTGGAAGTGATCTGACAAAGTGGTCAACGTGTGCTTCTTTGGCTACTGCAATTATTTCATCTTCTGTGGCATCTGGTTTGCTGTAACGTAGATTATCACGTATTGTACCACTAAATAACCATGTATCTTGTAATACCATACCGAACATTTGTCTTACATCGCTACGTTTCATCTCGCGAATGTCGATGCCGTCTATTTTTATTGTGCCACTATTAATCTCATAAAATCGCATTAAAAGGTTTACTAATGTAGTTTTGCCAGCACCGGTTGGTCCAACAATAGCAACGCGCTGGCCTGGTTTAATATGTGCCGATAAATTATTAATGATTATTTTATCTGGATTATAACCAAACGTAACATTATTAAATTCTATTTCACCTTTTACTTTCTTAATTTTTACAAGATTCTTATTTTCTTTTGCTTCTTCTGGTTCATCAAGGAATTCAAATACACGCTCTGCAGCGGCAGCGGTTGATTGTAAAATATTTGCAATATTAGCAGTTTGTTCAATTGGCTGATTAAATTGGCGCATATATTGAATGAATGCTTGAATGTCACCAACTTGTAATCGACCATTAATTGCTAACCATCCACCTAAAACGGCAATGCCTACGTATCCTAAATTGCCAACAAAATCCATAATTGGCCACATTACTCCTGATAAGAATTGTGATTTCCAAGCACTTTTATATAATTTATTATTAATCGTTTTGAACTTTTTAATTGAACGAGCTTGGCCATTGAATGCTTGCATTACCTGATGTCCAGCATACATCTCTTCGATGTGTCCATTTAATTTGCCTAATTCAACTTGTTGATTCATAAATTGCGTTTGTGATTTTTTTATAACTACGAGTACAAAGCTCATGCTAATAGGCAGTGTTAAAAGTGCAACGATTGTCATTTGCCAACTAATTGATAACATCATGATCATGATGCCAATGATCATAACTAGAGCTGATACGATTTGCGATAAACTTTGGTTAAAGGTTTGGCTAACAGTATCAACATCGTTTGTAATGCGGCTAAGTACTTCTCCATAAGTCTGTTTATCAAAATAGCTAAATGGTAGACGGTTAATCTTTGCTGAAATATCTTGTCTCATTTTGAAAGTTATCTTTTGTGTAATATTAGTCATAATCCAACTTCCAAGATAACGAAGTACGGCACTTACTAAATATAGTCCGATCAGCCACAATATTATTTGGCCAATTATATCAAAATGAAATGTTGGCTTTTTTGTAACATTAAATGCAAGGACTGTTTGAAGTTGATCCGCAGGAATTTTACTTTCAATTTCTGATCTATTTGGTAAATTATTTAAGATATCGTTAACTGTTGCGTTGTTTGGTAGTACTGCATTATTTGGTAGATTTTTTGTAATTAGCTCATAGGTTTTAATATCTCTATAATCTTTTACGATTTGATTGGTTGCTCCACCAAGAATTTTTGGACTAATGATTGCGAAAATTGTGCTGCTAATCGTAAAAACAATAACTGTTAGTAATTGCCAACGAAAAGCTGTTAAGTATTTCATTAATTTTATTATTGTGTCTTTAAAGTTTTTTGCTTTTTCGCCGGTACTGGTATTATTTCCCATTGGTCTGTTTTGATATGCTCGTGGGCGCTTCTTAAAATTCTGTTTATTACTCATTATTCCGCCCTTTTCTGTTTTTTGAAGGTGCTTTTTCTAAATCGGATAGTTCTTTATCCGATAATTGAGACGAAGCAATTTCTCGATAAATAGAACACGATTTCATTAATTCAGTATGTGTGCCTTGACCAACTATTTTTCCTTCGTTTAATACAATAATTTTATCGGCATTCATAATTGTATTGATGCGTTGAGCGACAATTAATACAGTTTTGTTTTTAGTTTTCTTTGTAAGTGCTTGTCGTAATTTTGCATCAGTTTTGAAATCTAATGCAGAAAATGAATCATCAAAAATATAGATTTTTGCATCAGTTGCTAATGCTCGTGCAATAGATAGTCTCTGACGTTGCCCACCTGATACATTCTTACCACCTTGTGAAATATTACTACTGTATTTTTTATCAAGTTCATTAATAAATTCTGCGGCTTGAGCAATCTTTGCAGCTTCTTCGATTTGTTTAGAGGAAGCTTTAGGGTTGCCATAGGCGATATTGCTGGCAATTGTGCCACTAAATAGTACTCCCTTTTGTGGTATGTAGCCGATACGTGATATTAGCTCATTGGACGAAACTTCGCGGATATCTATATCGTCAATTAAAATCTGTCCAGCGCTTACATCATAGAAGCGTGGGATTAGATTAATTAACGTTGATTTACCACTACCTGTACTACCAATAAAAGCTGTTGTTTGCCCTGGTTCGGCGGTAAAGTTAATACCAGATAATACTGGTAAATTTGCATCTGGATAACTAAAAGTTACATCACGAAATTCAATTTTACCTTTACCATTCGATGGAAAATGTTTTGGTTCTTTGGGATTAATAATGGATGGTTTCATATTTAGAATCTCGTTGACGCGTTGTAATGACACAGTTGCGCGTGGCACCATAATAAACACCATGGAGATCATCAAAAATGAAATTATTATTTGCATAGCGTATTGCAAAAATGCCATCATATTGCCGATTTCTAAACCATTAATATCTATCAGTTTTGCGCCAAACCAGACTACTGCTACGCTTGTAAGATTCATAGTTAACATCATTATTGGATCAAGTAACATCATCAAATGATTTACGGATAGATTAAATCTGTTTAGTTCATTATTTACACGTTGGAATTTTGCTTGCTCTATTTTTTCATTATGGAATGCGCGTATAACTTTTAATCCTGTTAGATTCTCGCGTGTCACTAAGTTTAGTTTATCGACTAATTTTTGTAGCTTTTTAAATTTTGGAATTGCTATGGTAAAAAGTATGGCAATAATGATTAGTAGACTAATAACTGCTGATGCAATAATCCATGTTAAATTTGGTGCATTTTCTAGTGCTTTTTGAATGCCAACGATCGCTATTAAGGGAGCCATTAATGCAAAGCGCAACAATATTGTGAGTGCAGTTTGAATTTGCTGGATATCATTCGTTGAACGTGTGATAAGTGATGCGGTTGAGAATTTATTAAAATCAGCAATTGAAGAATTTTCTAGTTGTGTAAATACTTTCTCACGTATATCCCGTGCTAAACCTGTGGCAATTCGTGAGGCAAGGAAAACATTTATGATCATACTAACGCCGCCAATCAAAGCAACGATGATCATCATACGACCATCTGTCCAGATTGAATTAAGATCTTGTAAAATAATTCCCTTATTTACTATATTTGCCGAGTAATCTGGCAAACGAAGTATTGTCATCACTGTGATATAAGTAAAAATTATCAGAGCGATAAATGTTAAAAAATATGGTTTACATAATTTAAGAATCGATTTCATAGATCTTACTATAATTATTTTACGCTATTTAATAGACATTATGCGTTATTTTTATGTGAGAGTGTTGCAGTTGAGGGGTGAGGATAGAGGGTAATATTGACAAAACATTACGCTAATGGTATTATATGCTCATGATTAGTTTACTTAAAGCTTATCTTATAAAATGGAATAACGAAAAATCAGATCTTTCGAAAGTTCAATTAACTTATCTGATAGTTTCCTTATTCATTATTATGATAGCTGGCGTTATTTCGCTAGTTAATAATCGATTAGGACAAAGTTTAATTGCAATTCCATTATTATTTGGTGCTACGTTTTTAGTTAATTTAGTAGTTAATTCATTACTAGAATCAATTGTTATTAAAAAGATCAAAACTTTTGAAACGAAAAAATCTAAAAAAACTGTTAAATAACAGTTGCACCATCTAAAAGCTTTTAGTAGAATATTCGTAGACGCCGCCTTAGCTCAGCTGGCTAGAGCAGCTGTTTTGTAAACAGCAGGTCTTCGGTTCGAGTCCGAAAGGCGGCTCCATAGATAATTAACATGCTGGGGTAGTGAAGCGGTCAAACACAACAGACTGTAAATCTGTCGGCATTCGCCTTCGTAAGTTCGAATCTTACCCCCAGTACCAGGTTGTAGATTAATAGCCATTTGGCTATTTTTTTATTCTCTATTTTTTTATGATTTTATATGGCATTAAAAAATATAATTGAATTGTCTTTTAAAAAAATGGGATAGACCTGGTCTATCCCTTCCCCCATTCTAATTTGGTTTTTTATTTATTTTTTATTGACAACCTTCACAAGCGGTAAGTTCTGCCGGATCGACTGGAGCATCTAAAGGTCTCTCGTGTTTACGATTAAACTCTTCTTTTGCTTTTTCGTCGTTTAAAAGGTCATCTATGGCTTTTAGCTTTTCTTCTAAGCTCATGTCGTCGCTTATTACAGAATTTGCATTCACTTGAACCTCCTTAGATGTTAATTACTACATATGTAGCGTGTATAGTTATTTTAAAGCACTATATGTATGATTTCAAGCAAAATGCTAATGTTTTTTATTATATTTTTAAAAATAAGATATGGTACGATAATCTACTAGCATTTGGTATAATATTCCTATGCCGCGATAGCTCAGTTGGTAGAGCACTTCCATGGTAAGGAAGGGGTCTCGGGTTCAAGTCCCGATCGTGGCTCCAGATTTTTGTAATTTTAATAGTTGTCGTCATAACAGGCAACTATTTTTTTAGGTTTAAAATGAGAGGATTTTTGATAAATAGTTAATAAAATAGACAAAATGTCGTGATATTGACATGTATTTGTATAACATAGTATACTTAATGTATAAGTAAAAAAGGAAATAAGATGACTCTTGAAAAAAATCTACGCGAATTACGAAAGATTTATGGACTATCGCAGGAAGATATAGCAAATGCAATCAATATTAGTCGTAGCAGTGTCGTGGCTATCGAAAAGGGTGAGCGAGCATTAAATAGCGAAGAACTTGGTAAACTAGCTGGTTTTCTTGGGATAGATATTGCAGATTTATTGTCTCAAGAGATTCCTGATTATAAGAAATATCGCGAGATGATTATTGAGACCTTACGTCGATATACAAGCTATGCTGGTAAAAGTGCAACTAAAACGTTGCTTGCAAAACTAATTTATTTGGCAGATTTTGCTTGGTATTATGAACATCTGCAACCAATGAGTGGTATGAAATATCGACGCTTACAATATGGGCCGGTACCAGATCAATATTTTCGAATAATTGATGATCTTATTAATGAAGGTAAAATATCGCTTGAGGTTGGAAATGAGGCTCAATGGCTTAATATAACACGATCGGCGCAAGATATTCCATCTCAATATTTATCTGTAAGTGAGCTCGAGCTAATAGATAGAATCGCTAAAAAATGGAAAGATTCAAATACAAAAGAAATTGTTCATTTTACGCATACACAACTTCCTTGGCAAATCTGTAGAGAACAAGAATATATTCCCTATGAACTAATTACTCAAGAAGAACCGGACCATGTTTACTAATAATTATCGCGTGTTATTTGAAGATTATTCTGAACGTCATTATATTAAGAAGTTTAAAAAAGATTATGGTAATCAATGGTTAGTCACGCGTAAGGCGTTGGTTGCACAACTTTCACACATTGATCAACTGGTATTAAATGGTAGAACAAATCCGCCAATTCATCGTACGGAAGATAATAAAGAATGGATTGTTAAACATGAGTTCGCTGTTGCTGGGCGTAAACAGTCTGCGAAGAGTTCTGGCAATAGAGTTATTCTATATGTAAATCATAATGAACGTATTGTTCGTGTGTTATTGCTTTACCATAAAAATCATCTAGGCAAAGATACAAATGAGACCGCTATTTGGCAAAATATTGTTAAACAAGAATTTAAAGATTTATTGGCTGTATTTAATCTATAAAATCTATAATTAGATGTGAAAGTATAGATTATATTACTCTTCTTGGTTGTTTCATTGATTGAGGATGCTGAAGGCCTGGGGTAATCATTTTCCTGGCTTTTTCATCTAGTTCTCTTGCTAGTTCTTCTTGTCCGTTTCTTGAATAAGCATCAGCTAGAACTCTAAGTAATTGAGGAGTTGGCTCTAATTCTACAGCTTTTTCAATAGCTTCTAACATCTTTTTTGATTCACCTAGTTTTTCTAAGACTTTGGCATAAGCAACGTATCTTGCTGGTAGATCATCTTCAAGTTGAATAGCCTGTTCAAAAGCAATAGCTGCTTTTGGGTAGTCTCCAATTTCGTAATTTATTAGACCTACATTATGTAAACTAGAAGGATTAGGTTCTAAAGATTGAGATATTTCAAAACATTCAATAGCATCTTTAAAAGCTTTTTGTTTAGCATATAAAATGCCCAAACGATTATATGCTCCAGCGTCTTTTTCATTAAATTTAAGTATAGTAAGCAAAGCTTTTTCTGCTCTTAAATACTTTTGTTCTTTAATGGATTGCTGGGCAATATCCCATAGTTTGTCTAATTTAGCTGCAAAAGAATCGGGAATGTTTGGCTTATTATTTCTTTCTTTTGGTTTATATAAGAAAATGAAAGCAATAACAATAACAATGATAAATAGACTAATCATATCTTGTTAAATTATATCATAAGCCTTAAAAGTTGTATTTTGGCGTTTTTTTGATTCTCTATTTTTTTAATGGCATCAACACAAAGCAGAATTTTATCCGATAACTCTCTCGATGGCTTTTTAATCATTAAAGAGTTTAGAATTATTAATATTGCATCTAGCAGCTCTAAAAGATCCTCTTTTTTTTCAGAATACTTTTTTATTAACTTGAAAGAGTCTACAGTTATTTCATTAATGAATTTTCTAGCATCCATAAAAATTTCTAGATTATGGTTTAAATTATCTTCGTCTTTTAGTTCTATTAGCTTATATGGCCTGTTATTAGCGATAAATTTAATTTGTTGATTTTTCTTTTCATCTTTAGTTTTTTCTATATCAAAGAGTTTATCGAATTCTAATTTGGAAGGACTTTTAAGCTCAATTTCTTGAACTCTAGATAGGATGGTATTTAATAAAGCTCCTTTGTTTTCAGAAGTTAAAACAATATAATGATTTTTAATTGGTTCTTCAAGTAATTTCAAAAAGGAATTTTGAGCAGATTCTTGCATCTTATCGGCATAATTAATAATTGTAATTACGTTTTCTTTACTAAAGTTCTGGGAATGTTTGATCAAATCTCGAATTTGTGAGATTTTGATTGTTCCTCTTTTAATATCAGTATTGCCATCGATGTCAGTTGGATAAATATTATTTACTATTCCTTTGATTTTTTTAGCATAATATGAAGAAGCGATATTAACACCTAAACCTCTTTTTGAATATATTAATATTGATTGAGGTTTCTTTTTCGCTAATAAGTCTAGTTTTTTAATATTTGTTGTACCGAGAATTATTTTTGGATCTGTCATTATTTTTTAAATATATTTTTAAATTCTTTAGGCAGTTTGGCTTCAAAAGTTATTCTTCCTTTATTAGGAATGGTGATTTCTAATTTTTCTGCATGTAAATACATTCTATCTGCTTTTTTAGCGCCATAAACCTTATCTCCTAATATAGAGCAATTGATATAATTTAAATGAACTCGTAATTGGTGTGTTCTGCCGGTTTTTGGCATTAACTCAATAAGAGCATAATTTTCGTTTATTTTTAGAACCTTATAATCAGTTATGGCAACTTTGCCGTTGCTACTTATTTTAAACGTGGCGGGTTTTTTAGGATTTCTAGCTATTGGTAGATCAATCCTTGCTTTTTCTAGTTTTGGTATACCGGTCGTGATAGCAATATAGGTTTTCTTTGTAAGCCTTTTTGCGAATTGTTTTTTTAATAGATTAGCGGTCTCGTTATTTCTTGCTCCTATAATTACACCTGAGGTGTCTCTATCTAATCGATGAACGATCCCTGCTCTATTAGTATCAAGAGCGTAAGTGCTATACCTTTTGAAAAAATCTGCTACAGTAAATTCATCAGACTCTGTTCCTTTAGCGTGAGTTAAAATACCGGCAGGTTTATTTATTACTATGACATTATCATCAAGGTAAAGAATGTCTAGCTTTTCTTTTTCAAATTTCTTTTCTTCTGGCAGCTTAATATCTATTATGGCTCTATCATCTATTTCATAGCTAGGAGTGGTTATAGTTTTACCGTTAATAGAAACACGAGAGTCTTTAATGTATTTTTGCCAACGACTTCTGGATATTTCTTTATAATGTTCGTAAAGATAGGTATCTAAGCGTTTTGTAGTCTTTTGGAGTTTTGCTAAATAGTATTCTTTGCCTTTATAGAATAAAGCGTAGGTTGTTAAATTGGATAGATCATTCTTTAGCAAATTAATCTTTAATTTTTTGTCATTTAATTTATTTATCTCATTTTCAAGGTAATTTAAATCATCAAAAGCAGAATTATCTCTTAAGATAATATAGTGATCTTTTTTGAGTTCAAAAGATAATGCAAAATTATGAGTAGATGGTTGGGATAAATGTCTTTTTTTAATATCGTCATAAGAGTATTTATCCGCATCGTTAATATATGCAGATAAAATTGAGATTATGTCAGAATGAGATAACTTCATTATCTCATTCCAACAGCTTTTTGTACTCTTAATAAAGTTTCTATGGCAACTGGCGTTAAATCCTTTTCGGCTTTTTCAAAGACGTTTAACAAGTCTTTATCTGATATTTTTTTCATTTCATTTTGAAGATTTTCTAAGAAAGATTTTACTTCTGAAGCAACCGTCTTTTTAAAGTCGCCGTAACTTTCTTGACCTTCGTATTCATCCACTATTTTTTGAAGTGGTTGATTCTTGAGCAAAGCTAAGATTTGAAGTAGATTAGAAATTCCAGGCTGTTTTTCTGGATCGTAGCTAATACGAGCTAAGCTGTCTGTAGTTGCTGACATTACCTTTTTATAAGCAATATTAGGATCGTCCATTAGATAGATTACACCTTTTCCGGTTTTGTCTGATTTAGACATTTTCTTTGTAGGGTCTAACAAATCTTTAATACGTAGTGGCTCTCCGTTTGAAAATTTTTCGAATTGACGTTTTGGAGTTTCAGGGACAACAAAGAGTTTACCGAATTTGTTATTCATACGCATGGCAATCTCTCGGGTAAATTCTATGTGTTGTGATTGATCTTCGCCAATAGGAACCCATTTTGCATTATAAAGTAGGATATCAGCAGCCATTAAGACTGGATAATCAAAAAGACCTGCAGAGACGCGTTCTTTTCCTAGGGATGCACTTTTATCCTTAAATTGCGTCATGCGCTTTAGTTCGCCAAACCCAGTAAAACAATTAAGAATTATTGTAAGTTCGGAATGCGCAGGTATAAAACTTTGTCTATAAACAAAAACATTCTTTTTATTTACAGGTAAGCCTGAAGCAAGCCAGATTCGCATTGTATCTAAGGTTTGTTGATACAATTTTGAATTATCGATTGGAGTGGTGATGCTGTGAAGGTCTGGAATAAATAAATTAATATTATATTCGTCTGACTTCTCTATCGCCATTTGAATCGACGGCATCATTGCGCCAAAGTAATTGCCAAGTGTTGGCGACTCATTTGAGCGAATGCCTGTTAAAATGGTTTGCTTTGTCATGTGTTATATTATATACAATTTTCTGTTTAAAAATAAAGACACCCTCTAATGAAGATGTCTTTATATAAATATTTGTTCTGACGAGTTCTAACGCTTTGAGAATTGTTCTTTCTTACGAGCACCACGAAGACCGTATTTCTTGCGTTCCTTTTCTCTAGGATCACGCTTTAGAAGGTCGGCTTTTTTAAGTACTGTGCGTAAATCACTATGTCCAGTAACAATTGCTCGAGCAATACCACATTTAATAGCATCGATTTGTCCAGAAATACCACCACCATTTACTTTAACGGTAACGTCGTATTTTGTTTGTAGGTTAACTAGTGCCAATGGATCAGTAATTTCTGCCATCATGCTCTTTGAATTGTCTAGATATTCGTTAAAAGGCTTGTCATTAATTGTAATGTTGCCTTTTCCTTCGTATAGGCGAACTCTTGCAGTAGCGCTTTTACGACGGCCTAATCCGAAGAAGTATTTTTTTTCTGCCATAACTTTATTTAACCTCTACTTTCTCAGGTTTTTGTGCTTCGTGTGAGTGATTTTCTCCAGCAAATATCTTTAAACGAGCCATTCGTTCTTTTGCTAATTTATTATGAGGAATCATACCTTTTACGGCGTTTTCGATAATAAATTCAGGAGCTTTTTCTCTCACTTCTTTTAAGGTTGCGCTTTTAATACCACCTGGAAATCCTGAGTGACGGTAGTAAACTTTATCTTCTTCTTTATTACCGGTCGCAACAGCTTCTTTTGCGTTAATTACGATTACGTAATCACCACCATCCACGTGTGGGGTAAAAGAAGGTTTGTATTTACCGGTAAGATATGTTGCTACGGTAGTTGCAACGCGTCCTAATGGTGCGTCTTTAGCGTCAATTAGAATCCATCGTCGGCTTACTTCGCTAGGTTTTTGAGAATAAGTCTTATTCATTTACTTTCTCCTCTTTTTTGCTAGGTATATCATCTACGAATTCAATTCTAGCCATTTGAGCGCCATCACCTACTCGAACTCTAGTTTTGAAAACTCGGACGTGACCAGAATTTCTTTTAGTTAGGTTTGGTGCTATGTGGTCACAAAGCTCAACAGCTGCTTCGCGATTTAGCTTAGACATGACTAAGCGGCGATTTGCTAAGTCGGCTTTTTTTGCTTTTGTGATTAATTTTTCAATGTGTCTAACAAGTTCTTTAGCTTTTGGAAGAGTTGTTTCAATACTCTTATAGATAACTAAGCTAGAAGCTAATCCACGTAATAGAGCTCTTCTTTGGTCTCGCTCACGTGAGAACTTGCGTCCTTTATATCCGTGATTATGCATATAAATCAAGCTCCGTTAGTTTAAGTTTTACTTCATCAAGAGCTTTTGAGCCAAAGCCCTTTAGTTCTCTTAGATCTTGCTCTGAAAGATTTACTAAATCATTTAGAGTGCGAATATTGTTGTTTACTAGTGCATTAGCTGTGCGTGCGGATAGAGATAAATCTTCGATTAAAGTGTTTAATTCTTGATTTTCTGTATCGTCCTCTTGTCCTAGAGCTGGTGCAGCTTCTACTTGTGTTGATCCTGCAAGAGCTGAGTATTGGTTAACTAAGATAGCTGCAGCTTCTTCAAAGGCATCTTGTGGTGTGATTGCACCGCTAGTTTCTACAGTTAATACTAATTTATCTAAGTTGGAGATTTGTCCAACACGAGTTTTTTCAACTTTGTAGCGTACGCGTAGTACTGGGCTGTATACAGCATCTAGTGCAACCATGTCTGAGTGAATACGTGATTCAGATGATTCTTCAATAGTTAGATAACCTCGTCCTTTTTGTGCTACAAAATGGATTGTTAGGCTAGCATTTGGATCATCAATAGTTGCGATAATTTGTTGTGGGTTAACAATTTCTACATCAGCATTTGCTTGAATGTCTGAAGCTAGAACTTTTCCAGCTCCTTTTTTAGAAAGTGTCAATTCTACTGGATTATCTGAAAATACTCGTAGACGAATGTTTTTGATATTTAACATAATATCAACAGCATCTTCTTTAATACCGTCAATAGTAGTAAACTCGTGGCTTACTCCTTCAATACGGTAAGAAGTAATTGCCGCACCTTCAACTGAAGATAAAAGTACTCGTCTTAGGCTGTTTCCTAGTGTATTGCCATATCCTGGGTGAAGAGGCTCAATAGTAAAGGTTGATATGTTATCTCCTTCACTAGTGATACCGGCTAATGCTGGGTTGTGAATTGCATTTGACATAATATATTTTGCTCCTTACCCTTTTTTATCGTGAGTAATACTCAACGATTAATTGTTCATTGATATTTTGCTCGGCTTCTTCACGTTTTGGAAGACCAGTGATTTCAATAGTTAATTTTTTAGGATCTGATTTTTGCCAACTTAGTGGACCTTGAACTGAGTTGTTTAGTACATTATCAATTTCTTTAAAGTAAGTTGATTTTGTACTTTTCTCACGTACAGCAATTACATCACCTTCAGACAATCTAATTGATGGAATATCAACACGCTTACCGTTTAAAGTAAAGTGTCCATGGCTTACTAATTGGCGAGCAGCTTGACGGCTTACTGCAAAACCTGCGCGGTAAACTGCGTTATCTAGACGTCTTTCTAGTAATTGCAATAAGTTCTCACCTGCAAGTCCTTCGCGACGTTCTGCTTCACGCATCAAACGAGCGAATTGTTTTTCAAGTAATCCGTACATACGGCGTACCTTTTGCTTTTCGCGTAACTGTGTAAGGTAAAGACTTGGTTTTCCTTGTCTGCCATGTGCGTGTTGACCAGGAATTCCAGTTTTCTTAACTAAAACTTTATTTGCCTTTGGATGAAGAGCAACGCCTTCACGTCGGCTTTGTTTAACAATTGGACTACGATCTCGTGCCATATACTATCCTTTCCTTGCCTTTCGAGGTCTAACACCACCATGAGGAACGCCTGTAACGTCCTTGATGCTGTCTACTCTAATATCAAAATTACCTAAAGTACGGATAGCGGAGTCTCGTCCAAGACCAACTCCTTTTACAAACACATCAACGGTACTAAGGCCATAAAGAGCTTTTGCAGATTCAGCTGCTTTTTCGCAAGCAATTTGCGAAGCGTATGCTGTACCTTTTTTACTACCCCTAAATCCACATGAACCAGCTGATGCTGATGTTAATACATTTCCTTTTTTATCCGTAAAAGTAACAATTGTATTATTAAATGTTGCTTGGATATGAAGCTGACCAGCAGGAACTGATCGGCGAGCTTTTTTTCTTGTAACTTTTTCTGCCATAACTTACCTTTCGTTCCTATGTCTTAGATGGTGCTTTCTTTTGTGTTCCACCAACTGCAATTGCTCGACCCTTACGAGTTCGTGCATTCGTACGAGTTCGTTGTCCATGAACTGGAAGTCCATTTTTGTGACGAAGTCCGCGATATGCGTTGATGTCTTTAAGTCGTTTAATATTATTTGCTACCAAACGCTGCAGATCACCTTCTACGGTGTAGTTGTTATCAACTACTTCGCGGATTGATCTTTCTTCAGCCTCGGTAAGATCTTTTACCCGAGTGGTCGGCTCGACTTTAGCCGCCGCAAGGATGTCTCTAGCAGTCTTAGGACCAACTCCATAAACATATGTAAGAGCGATCTGGACTTGCTTCTCTGTAGGAATAGTAACTCCTGCAATTCGAGTCATGCTTAGCCCTGCCTTTGCTTATTTTTAGGTTTATTCTTGTTGATGACGCGTAGTCGACCTTTACGTCGAACTAGCTGATCATCGGGACTGATTTTCTTTACACTCGCACGAACTTTCATGAGCGAATAAAAACTCCTGTCTCCTTTAATTTAATCTTTAAGTCTAAAGCTGATTCTGCCCTTTGTGAGATCATATGGGGTTAACTCAACCTCGACTTTATCGCCCGGAACTAAACGAATGTAATTTTTACGCATTCGTCCAGAAATGTGAGCAATAATAGTATGACCATTAGAAAGTTCTACCCTAAATTGGGTATTAGGTAAGGCTTCCACGACCTTCCCCGCTAGTTTGATAACTTCTTTCTGATTAGCCATAAATTACAGTTGTAAATTATATGCTAAAACAGAGAAAAAGTAAAGAGAAAAATTGCATCAAAAAACAATGTAATGCTTACTAAATAGATTATATAAATAAGTAATTATATTTTCAAATTGCTTTTTAAAATACCCTAATCTTTATAATCATCGTAAGTGATCATAAGAGCACGAGAGTTAATTTGCCTTAGGGTTTCTAGGCCAACAGATACCACAATTAATAATCCGGTTCCGCCAATTGCCATGGAGACTTCACTTTTGATGCCAAGCATACCTGTAAAAACAAGTTCTAGAATAAATGGCATAATTGAGATGAATCCAAGTACTATTGAGCCGAAAAGTGTTAAGCGATTAACAACAGCGGCTAGATATTTTTCTGTTTGTAGTCCTGGACGCACACCTGAAATAAAGGCTCCAGATTTTTGTAAGTTTTCAGCAATCTCATTCGAATTGATAACAATTCCTGTATAGAAATAAGTGAACATTACTACTAATAAGAAATAGGCGCTTGGGTAAACAAACATCTTCCAAGTAATGTCTAGGTTGGAGGATGGATCGAGCCGATGTTGCTGGAAGAAGTCGATTAATACTCGACCAATACCCGTCCATGATTCGTTGCCAGAAGCTACAAGGATTTGTCCAATAAATGCTGGTAGGGATAAGAAAGCTACAGCAAAGATTATAGGAATAACACCAGCAGCAATTAGTTTAATTGGTAATATTGATTTAATACCATCATATTCGGTGTTTCCTCGAACTCGTTTTGCATAATTGATTACGATAATTCTCTGAGCTTCATTAATCTTAACTAAGTAATAGAGAGTTATTATGCCAATTATTAGTAATCCTATAACTGAAAATGTTCCAATGGCGCTAACAGGAAGTTCGAACCACCCAAAAACATTTAGTTTGCCCATTGAAGTGTCAGTTATTAAATTCCATATGTAACCTAAATTACTTGGTAATTGAGATAAGATACCGGCAAAAACTAGAAGTGAGATACCATTTCCGATACCTTGCTCTGTAATTAATTCACCTAGCCACATCAACATAATTGATGCCGCAGACATTGCAGTTATGGCAATAATCCATTGGAAAATAGTTGCTGAATTAATGGTTTCGACTACTTGAGTGCCAGCAAGTACTGAGTTTCTTAAGATATAAATAAAAGCAACAGATTGTGCAACGGCTAATGGTACAGCTGCGATTCTTGTCCATTGATTAATCTTCTTACGACCACTTTCACCGTCTTTATGCATTTCTTCTAATTTAGGGATAGCCTTAGTAAGTAATTGTGCTGCAATTGATGCGGTAATAAATGGGCCTAATCCTGCCATAATAATTGAAAAAGATGTTATAGCTCCACCAGAAAGTAAATCAATAAAGCCACCAAAAGTAGTAGTATTGGCAGTTACGATTTGTTTAATAACTTCTTTTAGAGTGGTTGGCTCAGCTAATGGAATTGGTACGTGTGCTAAAAATCGATAAGTAATTAGGATACCAATAACGATTGCTAATCGTTTTTGCATGTCACGATTCTTAAATGATTTTAATATATTCTTCCAATTCACTGTGTTTCCCCTATATAACTTTAACTTGTTGCTACTGCACGAAATAGCATATAGCTATTCCGTATAATGCAACAGAAAATTATTTATCGTTTTCTTCTGCTTCTTTTGAGCTTTGTTTTAATGGTACATTAGTTCTATTAAAACTTCCACCTGCTTTTTCAATAGCAGCTTTTGCACTATTTGATACTCTTTGAACATTCAAAGTGATTTTTGCTTTAAGTTCTCCTCTAGAGATAACTTTCACTAAACTGAAAGGAGTTGCAATGTAGCCCTCTTCATATAGCGAAAAGTTGTCTACAGTTTTACCATCAAAAGCGTTTAAATTGTCTAGATAAACAACTTGTGCTGGAGCTCTCTTTGATTTAAAACCACGAGCTTTTGGCACAGCTTGTACTAGAGCTCTTTGTCCACCTTGGAATGTTGCTCGAAGCTTTTTACCAGTTCTAGCATTTTGTCCTTTAGTACCACGACCTGCGGTTTTACCACCGCCG
The DNA here is from genome assembly GCA_007845205.1 of TM7 phylum sp. oral taxon 350. Lineage (GTDB taxonomy): Bacteria > Patescibacteriota > Saccharimonadia > Saccharimonadales > Saccharimonadaceae > SDRK01. The sequence continues at coordinate 3,817 of SDRK01000011.1, read as the reverse complement.
GCTGAGATACCGCGTCCAACGCGCTTACGATTCTTGTTTGAAGTAACTTCTAGTTCGTGAAATTTCATCTATTTAGCCTCCTTTGATGGCTTTACAGGTGAGTTCACCCATTTTTCTGCTGGTACTAATTGTTTCAAAGCTTCAATAGTTGCATAAGCTATATTAACTTTGTTGGTAGAACCAAGAGACTTAGAAAGTAAGTTCTTAATTCCAGTTGTACCTAAAATAGTACGAACAACTCCACCTGCAATAATACCAGTACCTGGAGCAGCGGGTTTTAATAATACTCTTGCACCAGTTACTTTAGTTTCAACGTCATGTGGCAAAGTATCTTTATATAGAGGGAAAGTAATCATATGCTTTTTTGCAATGTCTGATGCTCGTGAGATTGCAGCTTGAACATCTTGTCCTTTTGCTACACCTACACCAACACGGTTCTTTCTATTACCAACTACTACTAAAGCCTTGAAGCGGAAACGACGTCCACCTTTTACAACACGAGAAACACGATCGATATTTATAACAACTTCTTCAAATTGTTTTTCTTCGCGCTTTTCGTTTTGACTAGGTCTGCGATTTCGAGGTTTTTGATCAGCCATATTAGAACTTTAATCCTTCCTTGCGAGCTGCATCTGCTAATGCTCCAAGACGACCAGCGTACTTGCGACCATTGCGATCAAACACGACAGTTGATATTTTTGCCTTTTTAGCTTTCTTTGCAATTTCGCTACCAATACTTGCAGCTTTTTCGGTCATAGTTCCTTTTTTAGATGATCCAACAGTTGTTGCTGCACAAATGGTGTGCATCTTGTCATCATCTATTAATTGAGCTGAAACGTGCAAGTTGGAAATTGTAACTGTAAGACGAGGGCGCTCGGCAGTTCCATTTACTTTAGAGCGTACGCGATTCTTACGCAAAGTTTTATTTAAAATCTTTTTACTTAAGTTAGCCATGATTATTTACCTGTCTTTCCTGCTTTACGCAAAATGTGTTCATCAGCATACTTAATACCTTTTCCTTTGTAGGGTTCAGGCTTTTTAAGTGCGCGAATTTCAGCAGCTACTTGGCCAACTTGTTGTTTATCAATCCCCTCAACAGTAATTTCCATCTTATTTACAACAAGATTAATACCTTTTGGAGCTTGATATTTTACTGGGTGCGAAAAACCTAAACTCATCTCGATTTCAGATCCTCCGCCAGATACTCTAAATCCAACACCATTAACTTCAAGTTTTTTACTAAAACCTTTAGTTACGCCATCAACAGCATTATTTAATAAACTGCGTTGTAAGCCGTGTTGAGCACGAGCTACTCTCTCGTCATTATTACGGGTAACTATTATTTTTCCATCTTCGTGCTTAACTTCGACTTCAGATAGATGAGGTACTGTTAATTCTCCTTTTGGGCCTTTAACAAGAACCTTCTCCGAATCGATCGTGATTGTCACACCGGATGGAACTTCTATAGGTAGTTTTCCGATTCGACTCATATTTTACCTTTCATTATTTTTTATTAGTTAGACTAGTATACCTTAAGTAGTAATTCGCCACCAAGTTTTTGCTTGACGGCTTCTTTACCGCTCATAACACCTTTAGATGTAGATACTAGCACCATTCCTCGGCCACTTTTGACTTTTGGAATTTCAGTTGATTTAACATAAACACGACGTCCAGGTCGGCTAATGCGAGAAATTTCTGTAATGTTAGCATTTTCTCCTGGTTTATTGATTTGAATAAAGATTGTACCGCGAGGTTTTCCTTCTTCAACTTTTACGTCAAATAAGTATCCAGCTTTTTTAAGCTCTTTAGCAACAGCTATTTTTTGTTTAGAAACTGGTGCTGATACTTCAGTTTTTCCGACCATTACTGCGTTACGGATACGAGTAAGTAGGTCAGCTATTGGGTCAGTAGATTGTAATGACATATTCTATTATTCTCCTTTCTTACCAGCTACTCTTTGTAACGCCTGGAATTTCACCTTTAGATGCTTTTTCACGGAAGTTAATTCGGTTTAGACCAAAACGACGCATGAAAGCATGTGGTCTTCCGGTAAGAACATCTCGGTTCTTCCATCTAGTAGGGCTTGAATTACGTGGTAATTTTGCAAGTCCTTCTTGGTCGCCTAAAGCTTTTAGTTCTGCACGCTTAGCGGCATATTTTTTAATCATTTTCTTTCGTTTCTCATCACGAGCAATCATTGATTTTTTAGCCATTATGCGTCTCCCTTTTTATCATCAAAAGGCATACCAAATTTCTCTAATAATGCCTTAGAGTGTAATTTATCTTCAGTCTTAAAAGTAAATGTTACTAATAATCCGTGTAAAGTTTGAGTTTCTTCAAAGCTTAGTTCAGGAAAAATTGATTGTTCTTCAATTCCTAGGTTGTAGTTACCTGTCTTATCAAAAGATTTAACAGGAGCACCATGGAAGTCACGAACTCTTGGCAACGCAACGCTTATTAAACGGTCTAAGAATTCATACATCTTTGCACCACGAAGAGTTACTGATACACCAACACGGTTCATACCAGCACGAATCTTGAAGGTCGCAATAGATTTTTTAGCCATACGATCGATAGGAGCTTGTCCTGATATCTTAGTAAGAGTATTTTTTACTACTTCGTAATAGTGCTTGTCATCTTTGTTTTTACCTGTGCCAACTGAAATAGTAATTTTTTCTAGTTTTGGTACTTGGTTGATGTTCTTAAGACCTAATTCCTTTACTAATTCTTTTTTAATTGAATTGTTATATAGGTCTTTAAGTCGTGGAGTGTAAGCTTCTTTTTTCATTACTTAATCTCCTTATTTTTAGCTTGTTTAGCAACTCTAACTTTGCCAGATTCAGTTACTTTGTAACCGATTCGACTAGTTTTTGAAGACTTTTCATCAACTACTAAAGCAACTTTTGATAATTCTACAGGTACTTGAATATCTCTTTTACCACCTTGAGGATTCAGTTGATTTGGACGAATGTGTCGTACTTTATTACCAACTCCTTCAATTAATGCAACGCCTTTTTTAGGTAAAACAGCTAGTACTTTACCAGTGGTTCCTTTATCTGCTCCGGAAATAATTTTTACACTATCACCTTTTTTGATTCGGTTTGCCATTATAGTACCTCCGGCGCAAGGCTAATGATTTTTGAATATCCCATATCACGTAGTTCACGTGGTACTGGACCAAAAACACGAGTTGCTTTAGGGTTTTTATCTTCACCAATAATAACTGCAGCATTTTCATCAAAAGCGATTGTTGATCGATCTTTACGACGAATTTGATCTTTTGTTCTAACAACTACAGCTTTTACTACTGATTTCTTTTTGACGTTTCCGGTTGGGTTAGCTTCTTTTACAGTTGCTACGATAATGTCACCAACTCGAGCATAACGTCGACGAGTTCCGCCTAATACTCTAATGCATAAAATTTCTTTAGCACCAGAGTTATCAGCGATTTTTAGACGAGATTCTTGTTGAATCATATTAAACCTCATCCTCCTTTAGTTCAATAGAACCATGAGCACGTTCTAGGATCTTGTCTAATTTAAACTTCTTAGTTTTAGAAATTGGACGAGTCTCAACAATAGTAACGCGATCACCTTTTTTTGCTTCACTTTTCTCGTCGTGAGCAGCATATTTTCGGTTTACAGTAAACTGCTTACCGTAAATAGGATGTGTTTCACGACTAGTAACAGTGACGGTAATAGTTTTGTCTGCAACATCCGATGTTACAATGCCGGTCAATGTCTTGGCCATGATTATTTCTCCTTCCGACCTAACTCATCTGCTCGGATTGCAGTGTTAAGCCTTGCGATTTCACGTC
>SDRK01000010.1 GCA_007845205.1 TM7 phylum sp. oral taxon 350 | reverse complement strand
TGGAGTCCTTACCTAGTAAAAGACGAAAAGAATGTTTGGGTTGGTATGGAATACGTTGTTAGCGAAAAAGATGACATCTGGCAGCTATCCGACAAAAAGATGGCAGAATTTGGTGTTAACGAACTAGAAAAGATCGGCATTATCGATCCTAAAGATGTCCTAGACACTACAGTAATTAAGCTAAAGAAAACTTACCCTGCATACTTTGGTACGTATAGCGAATTCGACAAAGTACGTAAGTTTACAGACAACTTCGACAACCTATTCTTAATCGGACGTAATGGACAACACCGTTACAACAACCAAGACCACTCAATGCTTACAGCTATTGAAGCCGTAAAGAATATCATTGCTGGTAAAAAAGACAAATCCAATATCTGGAATGTCAACGCCGAAAAAGAATATCACGAAAGCAAATAATAAATAGCAATCTGTTATTTATAAACATTAAAATATAGGCCCTAACGGGTCTATATTTTTATATCTATTCTATGTAAAATCACTAGCCCATTAACTTAAAAAGTAAATCAACAAAATAGCTAACACTAAGCCCCTTTAGACAAAAAATCATATAATATTACAACCTCTACCATCTTTATAAATCCTTAGTCATAATTCCCAAGGAACTATTAAAGAAGATTACAATTAGAAATTAAAATAATTAAACAAAAGCTAAACCAAACAAAAAAGAGCAATACTATAATTGCTCTTTTTTGTAGTTAACAGCTCTATTTTATTAAAGCTTAACTAATAGATATTCATTGTCTTCATGAACAACGGGTAGGTTATATTTCTTTAGTGTAGCCAATGTATTAGCATAGGAATTTACTTTATCTAACAAGACATACTTAATTCCTAATTTTCGCATTTGCGACAAATCTTCTTTATTTAGATCATAGAAATCTAACATCTGCTCCCTATAACCTTTAGGAATAAATGCGCTGTGACCATTATATAGATGCTTTCCATGGTACCCGATCAAAGCCATTTGTTTTCTTACTAGGTTAGAATCTTGTGGATTCTTATCCTTAGAAGAAATAACAACTATATTATCTATGTCTTTATCCTTCTTTATTACTTTATGTGCTTCAGGAATCTTAAAGACATTATCTGGGCCTTTTCTTACAGAAATTGCCTTATATGGCATTACATCAAAGACAAGGAGAATTAAGAATACAGCAACTAAACTTTTTCTAGTCTTATTAGTGTAAGCTTCCAACGCATATGGCATTAGAGCAATCAACATCGAGAGTGCAAGTAGAACCACAACACCAGCTCGTCCAATTGCCCTAATAAAGGATACACTTGGCATTAATATCTCAACCAAGATATATGGTAATGGCACAGTATAAATAGTTCCAGACGATACTAATTCATAGACATAAGTCTTTTGTAATTTAAGAAATGGACCAAGCGAAGCAACAAACCCTATAACTGCTAAGATAACAAAGATCCTAGACATTACTTTTAGTTCTGCAACCTTCTTGTCTGAAAGTTCTTTTTTCTTCTTTTTATTTAACTTTCTATTAATTACAAAGAAGATCGAAATAGCCGCAAAGACCGTAATCGCCCCATGATAAGAACTAGTATCTTTATTGTATCCGTTATATGCATCACACTTGTTAACCTTACAGTGCACTGCCCTATAAAAGAGCGTACCGCTAATTGATTCGCTAGAAGGCAAGATATAGTCCTCTAATGCCGAAGAATACATCACCTTTTCATCCAAAGTGTATCCTGAATTATTCTTCTTAGATTCTTTTAAATAGACTCTTGCTAAAGGTAAAACCGAGATGAAAGCTATTACTATCACACCCAAAATAAGAGCAAACGATTTCCAATTTATTTTCTTGTAACATAGCAATGCAATCGTTATTACTAAAGTTGCGAGTAAAGTAAATGCCATCTGGTACCAAGATGCATAAACCTCGTAAACCATTACAAGTAACAAGAAAAGAAGATATCTCTTCTTTTTTGTATCTTTATACTTAAAAATTGCTAAGACAGCTAAAGGTAAAGCAAAAATACTTAAGTTTTGTAAATGCCAAACTGCAGATAGTCTAAATGGTGCATATGAGAAAATTAAACCAGAGATTATAGAAATCCACTTCTTACCACCACTTAAATACATAGCAAGCAAATACATGCTAAAGCCTATTAAAAAGGTCATTGTAATCGTTGCTATGTTATTTATAAGTACAGGATTATCCGTAAAGAGCCTTAGAGGCAAGAATAATACAGCTGTAGATAACTGTGATTCTGACCAAGTTAAAGTATTTTCATGCCCTAAGAAAATACCACCATCTAAGACGTTATGACAGCTATCTCCTAAGATACATCCTTGGACTCTAGTAATCGTCCAAGCATTAAATAGCGCATCCCCACCTGGAGTATAGCTTGCTAATTTCGTGATCATTGGGAAAAAGAAAGCTATATTTACTAAAGCTAAGACCAAAATCGCCTTATAATGTTCTTTAAAAAAGTCACCAATTTTTACACCGCTCTTCTTTAAAAAATGCATGGTTTTTACTTTATATTTTCTAGCAGTACTGTTCATTTCTTTCCTATTCTCTCTTACCCTTAGCTTTTACTTTTTCTGACTTATTTATCTGCCAAATAATAACTAAAACTATAGTAACACCAAAGATCAGAAACGCCATAAATGGTATCGTTTTAAGCGACCAAATCGATGCAATACTAGATGTAATAATTCCCCACCAGATTAACCAATTCTTATTCCTATATGCACCATAGGTTATCATGACAATGTGTTCTAAGATAAAGATTCCTGAATAAACTCCAGCATGAGCTAAGCTACTTAAACCACCAAAAATAGTTATAAAAGCAAAAACGAATTTTAGCTTACGATCTAAATTACCATACATATAAGCCGTCACTAGCACCGCTATAGCGAAAATATGTCCATGAACCGTTATTGGAACTAAGTTATCTACAAAAACCTGATCCAATAAATTAGCTAGTCCTAAAGCAACAGTATAAATACCGAGTGATCCAACAACCACTTCTTTTTTAGTATCGTGAAGCATCGATTTTACCAGCAACATTAACCCAATTAAACAAATGAACACAGCTTTAAAGTACCTAACTTCGGTGACAGAAGGACAAAATGCCATTCCAAGTATTAAAGTAGCTATTCCATAATTAAACATAATCTTCTTTAATACCTGATTCTCACGTAGTTTGCTTACAAAATATAGCAAGAAGAAAAAGCTTCCTAAAGTAACTGTATAAACAGGGATTAGATAATCACTATTAGATAGATAATTATCCGCAACCGCCATCATGGCAATCATTAATAGCAGATTACTAATTGTTTGTAGACCGTATCGTTTGGTCATAAATGTTATGTGAATTAGATAAGTAATTGCTAAGAAAATAGCCGAAGCAAATAGTAGATTATTATTTAACACAAACCACGAGAAAGAAGATGCCACGAAAAGCAAAACGAACGAAAATATTAAATGAATGTTCTTAAAAACAACCAGCGCATTTTTTCTGCTAACTAGATATTGGCCGTAAGCTACTATCGAGAGGATTAAAAGTAAAACATAGCTATAAACCCTTACTAAGTCATGTCCCATACCATGAAAGGCAGATCCCATTAACGTAAAGAAAATATAAGAATAGATCAACGACACGCCTTGAACTACCCGATACCTATTACTAAACAATAAATGAATAATGGCGAAGATAGCTCCAGTTAATGCAAAAGAAGTTATGGTATGCATTAAGGTAAAAGGTTCAAAAAGGTATCTAGCTAGGGCTGAAGCAATCACCGGAATTACAAAAACATAAGCCAAGGTAATAAATTGTTTAAAGTGGATTATAGTAATCTCAGTGATCATTAAGGCTATTATTGAGTAATAAAGAATTAACGACACCTGGTCAGTTAATTCCAGACCTAAAATATAAGCATTCAAGATAAACCAAAATGAAGCAAAAGTAGATAAATAAACATATGATTTCTTACCAAGATTACAGAACCGATATCTGCAAACAGCCAAAATTCCAGCGGCTAATATTACAAATAAATATCCTAGCTGATAATTTTCAAGTATTTCTTCTCCAGATACAAAATTCAAAACCAAGAATCTAGAAAATGTTAGTACCGATAAATAAGCAAAAACCTTAACCCTATTGATAAAGGCCATCAAAACTGCAAGTAGTGTTACTAAACCATAACTAAAGGCTTGCAAATGATTTTCACCATATTGTCCGGTCCAATAAAAGATAGCCGAATAACCATAAATTAGTGAGAACACATACCAAACCAATTCTAATTGCCTATCACTAGTCTTTCCATTCTTTAATCCTTTATAGCGATAAATACTATAACAAGCATTAATTGTCGCTAATATACTTATTGCCATACCAATAAATAAATTGTCATTGCTGTAGTTATAAGCAACTAGTATTGCAGTAATATTAGCTAAGACTCTAATTACACTTTCTATTAGATAACTTGGTTTATTTAAATAACTAATTACATATTGAATGGTGCTTAGTCCAAAGATTAAAATGTAATCTAACAAAACTAACTCAGAGCTACTAAATAATGATGTCAGGATCAAAATTGGCGTGCCAATATTTCCAGTTTGAGTTATTGGTTTTACAAAAAGTTCTGGTAGCACCTTCGGCTTAACAAAAGAAATTAAACTACAACACAAGCTAAATGCAATTAATAGAACAAAATACCATACAAAATTCAAATTAGAATTTGGCACAACAGAAGCGATCAAAGACATTATAAAGCCAATAGAAAGATACGAGACAACCTGTGATTTTAATCTTAAGGTGGCTAGCACATAACAAGCTACTCCTACAAAAGAAGTTAACATCCAAGATTTCTCACCTGTTAATCCACCATATTTATTAAAGACTATTCCCAAAAACGGTATTAAAGAAAGACTGGTAACAATAAAGATTAAAGATGTTTGTTTTAATCTTGGTATATTTGTCGTGCATATACCGATAACATAAAAAGAAATTGTAATAAAAAGCACGCCTATTAACTTAAAGAGATCTGGAAAATCACTAACTATTATAGCAATACCAGCAGCGATAAACATAATAATAGCCGTTATAGATAAACCATTAATTAGGCTACTATTTTTCTGATCAGTCCCTAATACTTCTTTTTCTTCAATAAGCGATTTAACATCAGCATTATGCTTATTTCTATCTTCAGCTTTTGCTGCTGAAGTCACCTCAAGGGCTTTATTCTTAGCATCATCACTTTCACTGTCACCAATCTCAGCTTTATCTTTTAAGACAACCTTAATTCTCTTTAAATATGCTACGGTTTTTAAGTTAATCTCTTCTCCTCGATTAATTCTTAATTCAACCTTTTCTAGCATGCTTTTCATGCCTGCTTGGTATACTCTTAAATACTCAGCAGAGCTATCTTTGCTAGCTTTATTTTTTGTTCTATTAATTACAAGAAATATCACAAGAGCAATAATAACTGCCCAAACAAACGACCCCAGTAGCTCTTCTAGCAAGCTAGCGATTAAATCTAACATCTTGTTAACACCCCTCCACACATAGTTACTACTTATTATAGTTATAAAGTTCTTTTAATGTTAGCTAATTATCCTTTAAATATTTAATGAGTTCTAAAACCGTAGATTCCTTATCTAATTTACCGTTTAAAATTAGATCATTAATATAACCTAAAACTTTATCCCGAGAAATCACATCAATGGTATCTTTATTACCGACATTATTCCTATTAAAAGCGACGTTATCATCGCTTAAAGGAACAATCTCTAACGAACGCGCCGAATTATCTCGCTTAGATAAATAACCTTTAGTAATTAAGCTATCTATGTGATTAGCTACGGTCGATACCGACTTATAATTTAAAGCTTTCATTACTTCCCGGTAACTAGGAGCATAATTGTTAACCTCTATAAATTCAGTTAAATAGTTAAGCAATTCTCGTTGCTTTTTTGTTGTGTTTTCTCTTTTCACGCATTTTCCTTAATAGTAAATTCCTATATTCTTCATTACCAAGCAAACACCCTGCAAACATCCACCAAGTTAGCGCTACTAATTCATCCGTCCAAATATGAAGCACTAAAGCTATAAAAGTTATGCCATAAAAACTAGAGATAATTGAAAAATAATATTCACCCTTAGAACGATTCTTAATTAACTCTGCAATTAAAGTTACCTGCATAGCTACCCAGATAATTAACCCTATTAGCCCTAATTCCTGAGCAATCTGTACCACATAACTTTCAGAAATTAAAGCTTCAGAAGAAAACCTTGAAGCTGGACCAGCACAACCCACACCACAACCTAGTAAATTAGAGGTTGCATATTCAATACCTTCCATTGCTAAAAATACATGCTTTTCTGTCGATCCTTCTGCTAAACTAGAAGAACTTGAGTCTGAATGAAAAATCGTTAATCTAATAGCTGGTATCTTATAACTAGCAAACAAAATAGTGATTATTAGTAAAATAGCAACAAAAGATCCAAAAATAACTTTTCTTTTAAACAGAACCTTCGACCCATACTTATAAGCGAGATAAGTACAAAAAGAAATGATTGCTGCGATTAAAGCCGCACGCGAACCAGACAACAAGACTCCGAGCAACAAAAAAGCCATTAAAAATCTCCTTATAGGGCGTCTTTTAACTGCCATTGAGATAGCAAAAGCAAGCACCATAAAAGCACCATATTCATTTGGCCCTCTAGTTGTCGCATAAGCCCTTAAAATACCATTACCCTCCTTATATTCTATATAAGGAGCAATAGTCTCATACTTTACATAGCCAAACTGAGTTAAGAAGTCTCTTGGCAAAACATAGACCTGTAAGAATCCCAAAATCACTAATATAGCAGCCTCAATTAGAAGTACTCTTGTAAAAACATATAAGAACCATTGCCGATCAAAATCACCAAATCTAAAAAGAATATAAGCATTAAAAGCAATAACAACATATCTAGTATCAAATAAAAAGCCAATTAGAGTTGCAAGACCACCTGTATAGTACTGTCTAGTTACAGAGATTAATACTACAAATGCTAAATAAAGCATCATTAAAAGAATAACTTTATCTTTTAATAAACTCTTTATCTGCTTAAAATTTAATAGTAAGAAAATAGAATAAATCAGAAATAATAGATAATTAGGAATATCCTTAATACCTTTTAAAATCTCCGGATTAGAAACAAAAGTACCTAAATAGGTAGACAAAAAACCATGAACTGGTAACTCTACAATAAAAAAGCTTAGAGTGATTAAGCCAATTATTGTCAAAAACCTAGGTAAGATTAGACCCACGTTCCTATTATTCATAAGCATTATTATAACTGCTCAGCTTTTTTTCAACCACTAGATGATATACTTTATCTTAAAATAAGGAAGTTTTTAATGAAAAGAAGCCCAAACTTTATTTACAGAGTTTTTCTGGCAATTGGTGATATTGTTGCAATTCTAATCTCTTTTGTCCTAGCTTTTATCATGCGAGTTACATTAAGCTCTAAACCAATTGTTTTCCAGGTCGAAGCCATCCCCTTTATCTTAACCGTTACTATGCTAGTACCATTTTGGATTATCACCTTTTATCTTTTAGGCTTATATGACAAATCAGTTTATTCATACAAACCTAAAGAAGCTGGTCGTCTTGCTATAGCATCAATATTAAGTGTAATGTTTTTCATCTCTTACGAATTCGTAACTAGCATTCCTTTATTCCCTGCCAAAATGGTTGCCGGATATTCTTTAATCTTTAGCTTCTTACTTCTTTTTGTAAATAGAAGTATTGCTCGTTTCATTAGAGAAAGTTTACTTCGAAAAGACATTGGCATTTTAAATACTGTTGTTATCGGAAATCATAATAGTACTTATGAGATAATCGACTACCTTCACGACAATCCAGAATCTGGATATAAGATAGTTGGCATTGTCTCTAGTAATCGCTATATTCCTGAATTTGCTAAAAGTCTTAAATATTCATCCTTAAGTAAAGTCCTAAAAGAAAAAGTTATCGATGTTATCATCCAAACCGACGAAAAAGATCCTAGTAGTGTTTATTCAAAAGCTATAGATAATCATATCTCATATATGTATGTGCCCAGCCAAGACTTAGTTCTTACAACTAAATCTTCAACAGACATCCTCGGCGCTCTCCCTATAGTAAGCGTTAAGACAACAACCCTAATTGGTCATGGTAGAGCTTTTAAAAGAGCTTTCGATATCATTATGGGTAGTCTATTTTTAATTATCGCTTCACCCATTATGTTAATCATTATCCTTGTCATGAAGATTATTGAGCCAACTGGTGCAATTTTCTTTAAACAAAAAAGGCTTTCTAGATATAACAAACCTGTCTATATTTATAAATTCCGTTCTATGAAAAAGATTTGTAATGGTTTGTCTCCAGAAGAAGGCTTCAAAGTACTAGGACATCCAGAACTTGCTAAGATTTATCGAGAAAATGGAGATCAGCTAGAAAACGACCCTAGAATATCCTTTATTGGTAGATTCTTACGTAAAACTTCATTAGATGAGTTACCTCAGCTAATAAACGTCATAAAGGGAGATATCAGCCTTGTCGGACCAAGAGCTTTGGTGCCACAAGAACTAGCAGACTATCCTAATAAAAACCTTATCTTATCTGTTAAATCCGGCCTTACTGGTCTTGCCCAAATATCAGGACGTCGTGACATTTCCTTTAGTGAACGCCGTAAATTAGACATTTACTATGTCCAAAACTGGTCCATGATTTTAGATATACAAATAATAATTAAGACCATCTGGATGGTTTTGGTAAGAAGAGGTGCTAAATAAATGGACTTTAAAAATCTAAAAGTTGCTATTGTCTGCGATTGGTTAACAGGGATTGGTGGTGCTGAACGAGTTGTAAAAAGTCTTCACGATATTTTCCCCGACGCTCCAATTTACACTTCTCAATATGACCCAATAAAAATCGATTGGTTCAAAGATGCAGAAGTAAAAACTGGATTCTTAAACCATCTCCCAACTAGTTTAAAGAAGTTTTTACCCGTACTTAGATTCTTTTATTTTAATAATTTAGATCTAAGTGATTATGACCTAGTAATCTCTTCATCCGGTGCTGAAGCAAAAGGCGTAAAAACCGGTAAAAACACTATTCATATTTGTTATATGCACGCACCAACTCATTATTATTGGTCAAGATACAACCAATACCTTAAACATCCAGGAATGGGAAAGCTAGATCCACTCGCTAGGTTTGGTTTAAAAACTCTAGTCACGCCTTTAAGAAAATGGGACAAGGCTTTTTCAAAACGCCCAGATTTTATTATTGCAAATTCAACCCATACCAAAGCAGAAATTATGAAATATTATAATCGAGAATCTTTTGTAATTTTTCCACCAGTAGAATTAAATCGTTTTAAAAACACTTATACTAAAAAATCTGGTTTTGTTGTTACTGGTAGACAAACTCCTTACAAAAAAATAGATCTTGCCGTTAAAGCTTCAAAAGAGTTAAACGAAAAATTAACCGTTATTGGCAATGGACCAGATCACCAAAAGTTACTAGAAATAGCAGATGACAATAAAAATATTACTTTTGTTACTAATGCATCAGATAAAGAAGTTGCAGATTATCTAAAAAAAGCCAAAGGATTCATTTTTGCAGGGATTGACGATTTCGGTATTGCTCCTGTTGAAGCTCTTGCCTCTGGTACGCCAGTTATTGCATTTAATAAAGGTGGCGCTTTAGACTACATCAAAAATAAAGAAAACGGTATCTTATTTAACAAGCAAAATGTAAAAACGCTAAAAGAAGCTATTAAAGAATTTAGTACTTTATCTTTCGATCAGCAAAAAGTAGCAAAAACTGCCGACCGTTTCTCTGAAAAACAATTCAAAGATAATATAATAAAGTTTATTAAAGACTGTTTAAATAAGAAATAAATTTATTAAATGAAAAGAATTGTAATAGATGGAAGAATTATCGCTTCTTCTACTGGTAGATATGTCGAAAGACTAATTCATTATTTAGAAATCTTAGACAAAGAAAATAAATATTTTATTTTGGTGCCTAAAAAAGACTTAAATCTTTATCCATTAAAAAATCCAAACTTTAAATATGTGGCTTGTGACATTCCCAATTTCAGTTTCAAAGAACAGTTAGATTTAATAAAAGTAATTAATAATCTTAACCCAGATCTAGTCCACTTTACTATGCCACAACAACCTTTGCTTTATAACGGCAAAAGAGTAACTACTGTTCACGACTTAACTATTCTAAAAACCTATAATTCAGACAAAAATTGGATAGTCTTTCATATAAAGCAACTAGTTGCTAAATTCTTGTTTAAAAGAATTGCAAAATTAAATGATTTTATTATCACGCCTTCTGAATTTACAAAAAAAGATTATATAAAATTTTCAAAAATAGACCCTAAGAAAGTTTTCGTAACTTATGAGTCAGCTGAAAATTTATCCAAAAAAGAAGCTGTCTATAAGCCACTTAATAATCAAAAGTTTATTTTATATGTTGGTCAACAATCCGATTACAAAAACATTAAAAACTTAATCTTAGCCTTCGATCGGTACCGAAAAGATAATCCAGAATCAAAAGTTAAATTGGTATTAGCTGGAAAAATTAATAAGGCTACCGAGAAAAATCTTAACTTTGTAAATTCATCTAATCTAATTTTTAAAGAGGATATTATTTTTACTAATTTCGTAAAAGACGAAGAACTAGTTTGGCTTTATAAGAACGCTATTTGTTATGCCTTTCCTTCTTTTATGGAAGGCTTTGGATTACCTGGTCTTGAAGCTATGGTATATGATTTACCAGTTATTAGCTCTAATCAGACATGCTTGCCTGAAGTTTATCAGGACGCAGCTATTTATTTCGATCCTTACGATATAAAAGATATCCAAAATAAAATAGAAGAAATTATCTCTAAAAAAGAACTACGAGATAAATTAATTAAAAATGGCAATAAGCTACTAAAAAAATATTCTTGGAAAAAAATGGCCAAAGAAACTCTAGAAGTATATAAAAAAGCCCTAGATAACTAGGGCCTATTTTTTTAAGAGCGCATATAGTCATCTTTTAGACGAACTATATCATCCTCATCTGATGGCTTCCCTATATCAGTATGCTGCCAAATCTCGGCAACAAGTGTGTAGTTAATAGGATTGCCTATCAAACGATGACGCTCTTCTCTCTCTAGTTTAATAACATCACCAGATCTAGCACTCTGTATACTGCCTAGATCGTCTGTGTCAGAACGACAATACGCACCATCTGTAATGAATTCCCAGCATTCTTTACGCCTATGATGATATTGCCAACTTAGCCTTCGTCCTGGTTCTACTATTAAAATCTTTGGACTTATTGGTAGTCCTGTATATACTGATTCATACTTAAAGAACTCATTAGTAAAACCTGTTGCATCCGTATCGCTTAATCTGATATAAGCGCCCCATGGCTTATCAACTTCAACTTCATGAATACTGAAGCCATGATCTCTTAAGATCTGTTCAATCTGTGAAACTAACTCTCTCTTATACACACCACGACTAATATCTAATTTTGACAGTTCATCCTTTAGCATAAACCCTCCTTTGTTATTAATTCATTATTACTTTTAATAAAATAAGTAGCCTCTTAAAAGACTACTTATGATACTATAACACTTTTCTTAAATTAAGATGATTGTTGAGCGATAATAATATGACGATCCCTACCTTCACCTTCAGAAAAAGTCCTAATATCGCTATATTCTGAAGCTACTCGGTGTACTACTCGTCTTTCGGCAGCGTTTAATTGTAGCACTTTAGAGTCACCAGTCTTTCTAACATCAGCAATCCATTTCTCAGCTCGTCTGGCAATCATGTCACTATGTTTTTTCTTATAATCTGCAATATCCAAACTAACTTTTGTAAGATCAGCATCTTTATTACGTAATGTAGTAGATACTAAAGTCTGCATTGCTCTTAAAGTATCTCCATTGCGTCCAATCAAGATCTTATTATATTCAGTAGATGGAACACTAACTTCAATTACGTCTTCTTCACAAGTACTAGAAACCGCTACGTTAATACCAAAAAAGAGGATTAAATTCTCAATGTACTGTTCAGCAAATTTTATTGATTCATCTCGATTCATATTATCTCCTCTTCTTTCGGTCATCTTTTGCACTAATTCTAATGACGTTTGGTTCTTTTATAATCTCAGCTTTTTTAGCTTTCTTCTTTCGATTATTTTTACCACCCTTACTACCTTTATAAGAGGACTCTGCAATATTTTCAAGCTCATCTTCATCTTGCCCTAAAATGTATTTCTGTTGAGCAACAGCTATTAAGTTGGAAAATGTGTAGTAAAGACAAATAGCACCGGGTAGAGATATCATAATGACTACCATCATGAATGGCATGATTTTATTCATATTGTTCATCATGATAGCGTTAATTTCCGCCTGATCGGCATCCTTACCGTCAGCAGCTTCTTTTAAAATCTCTTTAATAGTTCTCTTCTTATCACCGCTTTGGGTAGTAGAAGATGTTTGTTTTAACATCACATACTGTAAAACACCAGAAATAATAGCAAGTGCTATTAAGACAATAGTTGTAGATACCGAGGTGTTACTAGCAAATGCAGTTTTAGTAATGTCAAAAAAGCCGAATAAATCACGACTAATTATATTAGGGTCTTTAACTGCTTCAGAAATTACTGGAATACCTTTTATAAATCCATAGGTATATTTTTCAAAGTGTTCTTGGATATTGCCATAAACAAACATCCTGATTACTTGAAACAAAGCAATAAAAATCGGTAATTGAATGATTAAAATTAAAATCGATTTAAACGGATTAATATTATATTTCTTATATAATTCAAGCATCGCGATACCAGCTAATTGCTTGTTATCGCCATATTTCTTTTTAATCCTAGCAAGCTCTGGCTGCATTTTACGCATAGCTTTTGTCTGATGTAATTGCCCCTTAAGTAATGGGTACATCAAAAACCTAACTATTACCGTAAAAATGACAATCCCTATTGCCAAATTCCGACCAGGAATAACGTTACTTAGAATCATAAGTAAGTTAAAAATCGGCTGCACAATAAAAGTGTCAAACATTATTCTTCTTTAACTCTCCACAAAGTTATGTAATATTCTATGTCCAATTATATAACACTTACTCATCTAACAGTAGTAATCCAGCATCCTTTAATAGCCTTAAAAAGCCTTCATTAATTTCGTTATAACTAATATCTTTTAAATCGGCCGAAAAGACAATAATTGCCATATCTGTGCCAGGCTTAATATTTTTTAAATTAAGCCTAATGATTTCAAACAATCGTCTACGAATTCGATTTCTACTAACAGCTGATTTAACAATCTTCTTAGATATTATTACTGAGAATCTCGAATTTTTACGCATTTTATTTTCAACATATTTAATAGCAAAAAATCGCGACCTTTTATCGTCAGCATTATTTTTTAGATATCTTAAGCTTCCATGTCCATGAAAGCGATTTACTTTTCTAATCATAAAACATTTACTATTATGCCACGCGATTAATCACAATAAAAAAGAAAACACCTGGAAGGTGCTTTCTTTATATTAGATAGCTAATTTAGCTCGTCCTTTAATTCGTCGTCGTTTTAAGACCTTTTGTCCAGCCTTGCTGGAAATTCTTGCACGGAAACCGTGTGTCTTAGCACGATGTCGTTTGTGTGGTTGAAATGTTCGCTTTGGCATATCTTTCCTAGAATACATTTTATTGTTGTCTTAAGCAAACAACATTTGATATTTTCTTAAATTCATTTGCTAGTATATAAGACTTCTCCACAAAATTCAAGCAGTTATCCACATTTTTAACAGAGGTGCACGCTTATGGTGGAAAACTTCTCATCTGTAAAGACCTTTATTTTATGTGCTCTTTTTTATAACATTTTGCTTGCCACTTTTGGTTGTGGAAAACTTGTAAACAACTTATAATTTACTTAAGATTATCACTGATGACTGAGGGGTTTACTGTGCATGAAGAATGAAATAACAAAGGATGTGCTTGCTTATATGCAATTACATCTAGATACCAAATTGTATAACATAGCTTTTAAAGATTTTAATATCACTTCAGTAGACGGATCGAATGTATATATTAAAGTAAATGGTATTTTTTCTAAAACTCAAATTGAAAAAAAAGAAGATGTTAGAAATACTCTATTAAATGCTTTAAAAACTACTGGCATTAATTCGCCTATTATTCATGTCTCTGATGAATCAACACCAAGAGATTCATCAGCTTATTACAAAACTCAAGAAATCAGACCTGTAGTTAAATCAAGCTCTATTCATCCAACAAAGGATAATGGTAGCCCACTTGAATCAAATGGTTTAAATCCAAAATTCACTTTCGATAACTTTATAGTTGGATCTTCTAATGATCTTGCATTTAATGCTTCTAAAGCAGTGGCCGAAAATCCTGGCAAGATATATAACCCTCTTT
Source organism: TM7 phylum sp. oral taxon 350 (assembly GCA_007845205.1). Lineage (GTDB taxonomy): Bacteria > Patescibacteriota > Saccharimonadia > Saccharimonadales > Saccharimonadaceae > SDRK01. The sequence goes on along the minus strand of SDRK01000010.1, from coordinate 5,466 downwards.
TTATCTACGGAAATCCTGGACTTGGAAAAACCCATCTAATTCAGGCCGTTGGTAACGAAATCGTCGAAAGAAGACCTAAACAACGCGTCTTATATGCTAGAAGTGAAGAATTCTTAAACAGTTACACTGATTCAATTAGATCTAAAAAGACTAATGCTTTTATTGAAAAATTTAGAAATGTCGATGTCTTAATTATCGATGACATTCAAATCATATCGGGAAAAACTGGAACTCAGGAGCAATTCTTTCACGCTTTTAATGATTTATATCAGCAAGACAAACAAATTATTATCTCTTGTGACCAGCACCCATCTACTTTGCCTGATCTAACAGACAGATTACGTTCTCGTTTCACTCAAGGAATGACTGCAGACATTCAAATGCCAGAATTTGAAACTCGTTGTGCGATCGCTTCTATAAAAGCCGAACAAGCTAACCTATCCCTTGGTAGAGACGTTATTGAAGCCGTAGCTAATGCTATTCGTTCTAATGTTAGAGAGATCGAAGGAATAATTAATAAGTTATCCTTACATATCAACATGATGAACGCTGACCCAAGCGTTGAATTGGTCAACAGTCTAGTTACCGAAGGGCGTCCACGGCCAGAACGATTAACTCCAAAAAAGATTATTGAAAGAGTTGCTAGATATTATCAAATGGATTCAAAAGATATTTTAGGAAAATCTCGCTCTAAAGATATCGCTATGGCAAGACACGTATCTATTTTCCTTATTTACGAAGAACTTCAACTACCTTGGCAAAAAGTAGCTCAGGCAGTAGGCAGACAAGATCACACAACAGCCATGCATGGACACGATAAGATTGCCAAGATGATCAACGAAAGTTTATCCACCCGCGAGCAAATCAATGAAATAAAGGATAAAATTTATGCCTAGACTATGTGTAAAACTTGTTGAAAAACTTTATAACCTTAGTGGATCAATTATTGAAAACCTACATAACCTTTCCACAATCGCTTTTAGCACCTTTTATAAAAAACCTAGTTATGTGGATAGATATGGTAGTTATTCACACGTTTTGAATAAGTTTTCTACTCATTCATCCACAATAAAATACAGCCTTTTAACAGATATAATAACCACATTTTCCACAATATCCACAGTGCTTATTACTATGTCTACTGAATTAATAAATAAAGGATTTAATAATATATATGAAATTAATCGTTAAACAAGATAAATTCGCAAAAGCCTTATCTAGCGTAAATCGCATAGCAACTTATCGAAAAGATTTCCCTATAGTGTCGAATATTTTTATAAAAGCACAAGGAAATAGATTAATCTTAACAGCAACAAATATAGAACTTTCAATTAAAATCGAAATACCAGCAAAAATAGAAACCGAAGGTGAAGTATTAGTACCACCTAAGCTATTAAATAGTTTTGTTACTTCTCTACCTAAATGCGATCTTACAATTGAATTTAAAAATGGAAGACTTAAGGTTTATTCGGATAAATATCGTTCAATATTTAATAGCGTTCCAGCTGACGATTATCCAGCAATTCCTGAAATAGAAGAAAAAGAGGCTGTTAAATATGTAATACCAGCTCTAGAATTTAAAAAAGATGTCAGCCAGGTAATATCGGCTGCAAGTAGTGATACAGCTCGCCCTGCCCTAACCGGCGTCTATCTAAACACTTACGAAGGTTACATCTACTTAGCTGCAACAGATGGTTATCGTTTAGCAGATAAAAGAGTCTTAAAAGTAGATAAAGAAATCGAAGCTTTAATTCCAGCTACTACTCTTCAAGAAGTAGTAAGAGAAATTGATGAATCTACTGGCGATATTGAAATAGTCTTTAGCACCAAACAGGTATTATTTAGAGTTAATAATAGCGATATAACTTCTCAGTTAATAGATGCTAAATATCCAAAATATAAGGAAATTATTCCAAAAGAATCAGATACTGTTATAAAGATTAATAAAGATGAATTTATTAGTGCGGTAAAAATCGCCGCTATCTTTGCCAGTGGATCAAATGGTGGTATTAATATTAGTGCTGAAAAAGAAAGCTCGTCTTTGATAGTAAGCTCGATAGCTTCTGAATATGGTGAAAATACCTCAGAAATTAGTGCAGATGTTTCAAACGATGGACAAGTTACTTTAAATAGCACTTACCTATTAAACGCACTTAACGCAATAGATGGAAAAAAGATTATTTTTAGGTTTTCTGGCAAGTTATCCCCTTGTGTCTTATATGCAGATGAAAAAGATGTTGATTATATACACGTTGTGATGCCATTAAAGAACTAACATGGAAAAAATTAGTAATTTAAAAATTGAAAACTTTAGATCTCACGAATTTTATGACATATCTTTCCACAATAAAGTAACAATTATTACCGGTAATAACGGAATTGGTAAAACTTCTATCTTAGAAGCTATTTATATAATGCTGCGTGGAAAATCCTTTAAGGGTGTGGATAGTGACATTATTAAACGACAAAAAGAATATTACTCGATAAAACTATCTTTTAGTAATGGACTATATAGAACTTGTCAGTCTAGAAGAATTAACGGCAAAGCAAAAAAGAAATTCGTTATAGAAGATAAAACATCTACGTTGCTTGGCAATAAAAATAAATTACCAATTATTTTATTTGAGCCGGATGATTTAAATTTAATTTCTGGCTCACCAAGCCGTAGAAGAGCTTTTATAGACAATTTTATATCTAGCTATGACTTAGACTATGAAGACGCTTTAAAACGCTACGAGAAAGCTTTAAAACAACGAAATGCAATACTAAAGCAAGAAGTTATTAAAGAGGATGATTTATTCGTTTGGAACGTGGCCTTAAGTCGTTATGGATCGGTGATTATTGCAAAAAGAGATGATTTTTTAAGAGAGATTAACTTAAAACTTACAAATGAATATCGTCATATTGCTAAGAATAAAGATGTTATAGTTTTAGACTATAAATGTACTATAGATATTAAAAAAGAAAATATCGCGCAGTTATTAATTAATTCTTACCAAAAAGACCGTATTTTGGGACATACTTCGGTTGGTCCACATTTAGATGATTTTGATGTTTATTTAAATTCAAAAAAAGCAGTAAACTCAGCTTCTCGAGGTGAAAATAGATCAATTATTTTGGCTTTAAAGAGTATTGAGTCCGACATTATCTACCAAAAAACTAGAAAAAGACCGCTTATCTTGCTTGATGATGTCTTTAGTGAGCTAGATGAGCTAAGGCAAAAACAACTATTAAATATTTTTAAAGATTGTCAGATTGTCTTAACATCTGTAAACGGCATTAATATAGATAATTCTTTAGAATATCATTTAAAATAAAGAGCTTTATTCGATAGGTTGTCTAGTTGGATAAGCTGATTCTTCGTAAGAAGCGATAGTATTACCAATCGATTGTACGTAAGAAAGTACATAAGTTGGTATGACGTTATCACTACTAATAATTGGCATAGCTTCATTATGAACTACCCATTTATTATCTTTTTTCTGTAAAACAATTTTTAGATTATCTCGATTTTTTTCATCGACTGTATCTTTAGCTACTAAGTAAGTTGCATACCAATCGTTTAGCATTAATAACCTGCCATCTTTTATTTCATAGTATTTATCTACTTCAGGATATTTTTCTCTAATTGCCTTATTGATGTTATTTAATTCATTATTTAAAGAGCTAATACGAAATTCTTTATTATATAAGCCATTTAAATGAACCTCTTTAGTAAATTTTGTGATTTCAAAATTATCTTTATAATCTTTTGAGGCATTAGAAAGATTAGCTTTAGCATAATATTTACCAGTAGCTAATTTTATTTTTTCACCAGTATTAGTGGATTTAACCATTTGGTTATTTTCGTTGTAGATATTAAAATTGGTGTTTTTGGGATAATCGTTAATCTTAACCTCTATAGAATTTGCCTCTAAATTTGCAAAAATATTAACGCCAGTAACAGCAATTAAGGTGAATAAAATGAAATAAATAGCTATTTTAAAAGTTAAATCTAACTTTAAAAACCAATTAAATACTTTAGATAAGACCATCTATTTATTCTCCTTAATTAGTGGATTTTTAAAGCTTTCGTAGACATATTTATAGTTGTAACTTTCATCGGTTTTGTTAATAACATTAACCGCCATCGCTCTACTTAAAGGATCTGTTCCAGAGATTTTTATCGTATAAAAATCATTGTCTTGATCCATCATTAAAGATAAGCCGTAGAAAACATTCGCGATTGGTAGTTTTTTAATTAATTCAGGAGTTTGTTTACTAGAAGAACTATTTCCCATAGCGGTTGCAGCAAGCCTGATTTTATTTTGATTATTTTTCATCCAAGCATTGGCTTGTTCGGATATTGGACTAAGCCCGATTACCATATTAAATTCATTAGTTTCTGGTACATTAATTACTGTTTCATTATGACTAAAACCATCGCTATTACCACTTAATTTGTATTTTCCAGGTTCTAGATAAAAGCTTTTGCCAATCTTGTCCGTAAAGTCTGAATTTCCAATTTTAAGAGACATATTGTCTGGTATTGCATAAAGAGTGACTTTTACTTTTGTTCGATTATTAATTTTTTCAATAGATGAAGTAACTGTCGATGTAATCCAGAGCGAACAAAAGAAGATAACAATAGTTAGGATAGAAAGTTTAATTGCTAGATAATTATTATTTTCCATTTATTGTACCTTCCTGTACCATTCGTATTTATAGTTATCTTTTTTCTTGTCTGTGCTTAAGAAAGGATAGCTAGAATTTGTATTAACCTGAGCGGTATTGATATTTTCTAGCTGATTTAGATAAGCATTCTTTTCAGCAGCAAAAGAAGTATCTTTTAATGCTCCGCCAATGTAGAAGTAGGCATCGAAATCACTAATTGCAAGGTCTCCAGGTTTTAAGTCTGATTCATTTTTAATATCGACTTTCTCCCATAAGATTGAACCTCGGTTATTGCTGCTAATAGCTTCCTTTAAAGCTGCTCCAGTACCCTTATTTTGAATTAATTCCATCTTTATGGTGTTATCATAACCACTGGCAAGAATTGCAAGGCTAGTAAAAGCAATCGCATCTTTACCATCTTTATTGGCTCCGGTCCAATATTTTTTAGTGTTAGCGTCTTTTATAACAGAATCGTAATATTGAGTAGCTCTTGGATTATCTTTACTTCCACCGGACATTTGTCGAATGGTAATCATTAGTGATCTAACATCTCCTGAAGTATTGGTACTCAAATCTGTACAATCTTCTTTCGATATTTTTGGATCGTTAGTGGAGTTACCGGATATATTACCGGCGTTAGCACCTTTATTTTCACGGAATTTCTTAGCGGCATCAATCCTTATGTTAATTGATGCATTTAAGTTAGCTGGACGTTCATAGTAATCACCAAATTTTCTAGTAGCATCTTCAATACTATTAGAATTTACTAACATTCCATAAGCTCTTTTTTCAGAAGAGATTAATTCCTTCCAG
>SDRK01000009.1 GCA_007845205.1 TM7 phylum sp. oral taxon 350 | reverse complement strand
CTTTTGCTAAAAAGGTAAGCTCTAATTCTAGTTCTTGGTTCATTTTTCTCCTACTTATTAGGAAATAAAAAAACGCACGTCCGCGCAGATTTTCAGAAACGGTCATAGATCTGGTGCGAGCGGCGGGAATCGAACCCGCAGCACCTGCTTGGAAGGCAGGGATATTAGCCGTTATACGACGCTCGCTTATTTATTTTTGCAACTAGAATAATTCTACCACATTTTAAGGAGACCGTTAATAGTAAAAAATAAAAAAGCTGTGCTATAATAACAGTAGTTTAAGCCCCGGTAGCTCAGTTGGATAGAGCAAGAGACTTCTAAGCTTTAGGCCGCTGGTTCGAGCCCAGCCCGGGGTACCATAATTAGTATTTAAAAATTCCCTAAATCAAAGGGAATTTTTATTTTAGCCATAAGCGGGTAGTAATCAAAAAGCTTTTACGTTAGTATAGTGGTTATGGATTTAGATAAGAATAGAAAAATAAAGTTGTCCCCATTTTCAATTTTAACGGGTGTATTAGTATTAGGAATTATTATTGTTTTTAGCTGGCTATTTATCTCAGATGGATCAGCAAAGAATATTCCTAAAGATCAAAAACTATACGCAGAGAAACAACAATAAAGTTTTTCGATTTACTCTTATACTTAATAGTATTTATTAACTAACTATAAATAATTACACTTATTGAAACTTTGGCGAATCACTAATAGAGGCTTCGACTTCTTCTAAAGTGATTCTTAAAGTACTGCCTGGAGTTGCTTCATTAGCTAACATCTTCTTAGCAATAATATTTTCAACCGATTTTTGAACTATTCTTCGCATTGGTCGTGCCCCAAGCCTTGGATCATAGCCTTTCTCTACTAAGAAATCTTTAGCATCATCATCCACCTCTATGGATAAATGTTGTGGCGCCAAAGTCTTATTAACACCTTTTAAGATTAGATCTATAACCTGTCTTAATTCTCCTTGATTTAATGGTCTAAATATTACTATCTCGTCAAAACGATTTAGAAATTCCGTTTTAAAGTCACCATTAGAAATAAGTTCCGACACAAATTTATCTTCAAATTGATCTAGGTTATAGCCCCTCTCAATATATTCCCTAATTCTGTCCGCCATTGCATTAGAAGTTGCTATTACGATTGAATCTCTAAAACTAATCTCTCGATTATTAAAATCTCTTAAGATTCCTTCATCTAAAAGTTGTAATAAAGTAGTTAAGACATTTGGATGTGCTTTTTCAATTTCATCTAGCAAGATAACAGAAAAAGGATTTTTCATAACTTGTGCCGTTAAAGAATTAGGATTTTCTGCACCTGAAGCAATCAGACGATTTACATCTTCCGCCATAACGTATTCATTTAAATCAATTCTAATTAAGTTATTTTCACCGTTAAAATAGATTTCGCTTAAGGCTTTTGCAAGTTCGGTTTTTCCAACTCCGGTTGGACCTAAGAAAAGAAAAGTTCCTATTGGTCGATTCTGATTTCTCACACCCGATCTTGCTCTTCTAATAGCATTAGCTACTGCTGACACTGCTTTCGTCTGGTTAATCATCCTCTGGTGAATTAATTCTTCAAGATGAAGTAACTTTTCTTTCTCTTCAACAGAAGAAGCATTACCGACTTTAACATTCATAGTAGACTCAACAGTCTTTATAATGCTTTCCTCACTCACTACCTGATTAACAGCATAATTTGCTGCTTCTTTTAGCAATTTACTAGCTTGTCCCGGCATTACAATGTCATAGATATAGCGAGAAGCTAAGTCATAACTTCGTTTTAATGCCTGATATGTATAAGTGATATTCCTTTTATATTCAATGCTAATAATATCATCCTCCAAGATGCGCATTGTATCGTCGAAATTAGTTGGTGCAACTTTTATACGATTCAAGCTATTTGTAAGAGATGGTTTATTTTGCGAAATCTTTAAGAACTTCTGTTCGTCCATAGTAAGAATTAATCTAACCGCACCTGTCTCTAGAATCTGTTCAATACTATTTGAAATGTCTATGGTACCAGCAGACTCTTCAAAGAATACTTGTGCATTGTCTAAGCAAAGAATAATGTTTTTAGCTCGATTAGCTTCAATTAATATTCGTCGTATTAAAGTCTCTAAATTGGATCTGCTAGACGCTGCAGATATTAATCTCGAAGCATCTAGGACGTACACCTGATGATACTTCAAATTTTGTGGAACTTTATTATTACCATCCAACAACCGATCGGCAAAACTTTGCACTATAGCAGTTTTTCCCGAACCATGACCACCAATTAAAGCAACATTTTGCGTACCATTAGAAGACAAAATGTCTATCATCTTATCTACAATCTCCGATCTAGACGGAAAATCAGTTGAAATCATCATCTGGTGACCAACATCAGAAATGTTAGTACCAAACATCGATAAAGTTGGTATATAACCAAAAGCCCAATCTCGTGCAAGACCACCGGTCTTTTTAGGCTTATTAGCTTCTTCAATTAATTTATCGATATTATAGTACCAATCAAAACCCGCTATTAAATCATCAGTGGTAATATGAACATTTGCCAAAATCCCTTCTTTACTTGGATGAAGCAAAATAATAGCCACCATAATCATCGCACCAGTAATTTCAGATCTTAGATATTTTTTTCTTAGATTATCTGCTTCTTCAAAAACTTGCTCTAACGTGACATTTCCTAAACTTTCAGCCATTGAGACTACCATATTCGGAGATATACTGAATCTCACTAAGAAAAATTGCGAAGAAGCAACTTTCGTTGAAAGCGCTCCTAGCTCCTTAAGATCTATATTTTGACTCTTCATCCTTCCTAGAATTTCAGATGCAAGCAAACCATCTACAGTCTTAGGATTCTTAAGTGGCGGAACATGAATTAATTCATCCTCACCCCATAGATAGATAACAAAAGGAATAGATGCACACCCTAAGACAAACCAGCCAAAAGGATATGAAAGTACTAACAAATAGCCTCCACCAATTAACATGGTAAGTAAAATAAAAACAACAATAAGCTTAGCGTACTTTCGAAAAACATGTCCAAAACGAGCCGTTTTTGCTCGCTTTGAATTATAATTCCACCGATATTCCATTAAATACTTACTCCGTTAAGCCATAACACTAACCCTATAATTGGGAAAAATGGCAAAATAAGCCACAAAACCAAAACAAAAACAGATAAAATCACTTGTAAAACTAAAACAACCAAACCTAAAAATATTACGCAGGTACGCACAAACATACCAATTAAACGAGAAAATTGTTTATCAAACCACGATCTGAATCTTTCATCTAAAGAGCGTCCCATTACTTCAGCAGATATCTGTTTAAATGGCGAAAATAATGTTTTTAACAGCAAACCTATTGAAAAGAAATCAGCAGTTGCCATCAGTCTATCCCCCACGGCCTTAATCTGCTCCTTAAAGCCACGCACATACCACCATTCCAGTGCATTCACTATAAACATATCTATATTTTACCCTAGATTAACTTGCTTAAGCTATAATTTAATTATGAATAAACACCAATATACTACTCTACTTGGAAAAGCCGTTAGAAAAGTTGCCAGATTAAAAGGCGGCGGGTCTGCTCTACCTGGATTGTTTGTTGAAAAAATCGATCCTGATTTCATTAAAAGAACTTTATCCTCTCTTAAAAGAGGTGTCTTAGTAATTAGTGGTACAAACGGAAAAACCACTACCACAAAAATTATCGTTGAACTTCTAGAGGCAGAGGGACTAAAAGTTTTTACTAATAAAACAGGTTCTAATTTTGTAAGAGGTGTCGCTTCTGCTCTTTTAGGTGAAGTAAATATAAAAGGCGAATTAGATGCCGATATTGCAGTTTTAGAATTAGATGAGGCGCATGCTGTAAAATTCGTCGATGTAGTATCTCCAGATTATTGCCTACTATTAAATGTCATGCGAGACCAATTAGATCGTTTTTCTGAAATAGACAAAACTGCCGAATTACTTGAAAAAATCGCAGAAGAAACTACTTCTAAACTTATTGTAAATAGCGAAGATAAAAGACTAGTGAATATCGCAAAAAAGCAATTTGACACTCCAACTAATTATTTCGGATTCGAGAAAAAACTAGCAAGGCTCATGCCAACAGACGAAGAACTATACGATAATGCCAAAGAACACGAAAGAGACTCTTCAATTAAGCCAATTGTAGAATTAATGAGCTTAGAAAAGAATAAAGGCACTATTAAAATCAAAGATAAAGAATATATTATAGATTTCAAATTAAATGGTATTTATAACATCTATAATGCCGTAGCTGCTCTAGCTACCGTAATTACAATTCTAAAAGACGAAGCAAATCCAAACCGATTAGCAAAAGAATTAGCTCTTGTTGAGCCGGCTTTTGGACGAGGCGAATCTATCCTAATAGACGGTACTGAAATTGAAATAGTGCTAGTTAAGAATCCATCTGGATTCAGACTAAGCCTAATGTCTTATTTAGCAGACGACGCCCCCACCATGATCATAATCAACGACAATTATGCAGATGGTAGAGATATGTCTTGGCTTTGGGACGTAGACTTTGCTAGCTTAAGAGCTAAAGGTGTCACGATGGTCTCTGGAATTAGAGCTTATGATATGGCACTTCGCCTTTCTTACGACGATGTAAACGTAGAAGAAATAGAACCAAATATTCTAAAAGCATTAAAATCATTCATTAAGAAAGATGGTAATAAAAAACGTATTTTCACCACTTATACAGCAATGCTTGAAATCAGAAAATATTTTGAAAAGAAAACTAAAATAAAGCGAGCCTTATAATGAAAAAATATGAATTAAATATTTTAGAACTATACCCAAAAGATATGAATATTTATGGAGACAGCGGTAATGTTTTAGTTCTTAAAAAACGAGCAGAAAAACGTAATATTTCAGTAAATATCTTATCTTATAATATTGGTGATTCATTTCCTAAAAACGTAGATATCGTGGTAGCTGGCGGTGGCCAAGATAGTGGACAAGAAAAAGTAAATAAAGACCTCTTGAAAATAAAAGATAAACTTAAAAAACTTGCCGAAAATTACACGCCAATGTTACTTATTTGTGGCTCTTATCAGCTATTTGGCAATTATTTTAGGACTAACGAAGGTAAAGTCTTAAAAGGTATTGGCATATTAAATGCCTATACTGAAGCCACTAATGAACGCATGGTTGGTAATATTATCACTGAAAGTGTACCTTTTGGCGAAATCATCGGCTATGAAAATCACAGTGGCAAAACAACTTTAGAAGGAGATACTTTACCACTTGGATTAGTAAAATTAGGAGCCGGTAATAATGGCGAAGATAACACTGAAGGCGCCAGATACAAAAATGTTATTGGAACATATCTACATGGATCTTTGTTGCCCAAAAACCCAAGAATTGCTGACTTTTTAATTAGTGAAGCAATGGCAAAAAAATATCCAGATGATTTTACAAAACTAAAAGCATTAGACGATTCTCTAGCAGATAAAGCAAGAAAAGTAGCAGTCACTAGACCAAGATAATAAGGCCAATTAACGGATTATTTCACTATTCAAAAACTCGTTAATATATTTAAAAACTACGTTTGTTTCATATTAGTTGACTGCACCAGCAAACTCATCTGCTTGACAGTCCTATGCGTTCTTATTAATATAATAATATCACCATGTCTAGGCAGGCCTAAGGTTTCGACCGACCGCTACTCCTAGACGGGAATTATCAGCCTCGCCTAAGGTTTCGACCGACCGCGAGCTGATTTTATTTTGATTGAGTACGATGGCGTATAAGCTATCCTTTTCCTAAGTTCATCAATATTCACGATATATTTTATAAATGTACGCAATAGCTTTGAATACCGTCTGTTTGGCGTCATGATACGTAGTAGCTTTTGGTGTTCAACAAGATATTCATATAAACAAGCAAAATCACCATCACCACTTATAATAACCGCTTTATCATATTCGTTATACACTTTTGCTGCCGCATATAAAACCAACTCAGCATCAACATTCCCTTTTACCGTTTCTTTGCCATTCTCAATATAACGCACTGTCGGTTTAAATATCAGAACATAGCCTGAGCTCTGCAGTATTTCATATAATTTCTGATTTCCTGGCACCATACCAATAAACAAAAATGCTTTTGATACGCCGTACTTATTCTTTAAATACAAACGCAATCGACGATAATCTACTTGTCAGCCCTGTGAACGAGTACCTAAATTTAAATTCTGACTATCAATAAACGCATATATCATTTATTTTGCCTCCTCTATCACGATTATAAATCTATTATACCAACAGTAAATTCATATGCTTCAATAGCTATTAGCCCTTCTGGTAAAAGTTGTATGTGTTTGCACTGAAACATCTTTTTTTCTTGTTTAGAATTATGTAATGAGCCTAATTTTAACAAGACTTAAAAGAAATGATGTCTCTTTTTTTGTATGTAGGAGTGTTACAGTTGAGGGGTGAGGATGGAATTCCACTAGTAGAAATATTATTTTTAGGTTATAATACCTACTAGTTCGGGGTGTGGCGCAGTTGGCTAGCGCGCGCGGTTTGGGACCGTGAGGTCGAAGGTTCGAATCCTTTCACCCCGACCACATACACAAGAAATTCATAATAAGAGAAGCTCATTAATGACTTCTCTTATTTTTTATTTTTTATTTATTTTTGTATAAATTGCATAAAACTTTTTCTATACATATATGATTTATATTGCTAATGCCTATTAATTACTTGTAAGATATAGGTAGACTATGAAGAATTCAAATTCAGATAAATTAACTATTATTGCTTTTATCTGTTTATTTTTGCTAGCAATTATTGTTTTTCTATTTTTCTTACCAAACAGTTACGACAATTCTCTTCCAAAAGGCTATGATTCAAATGAAGATTACCGTTATGAGTACAAAAATCTAGAGAACCGTCAAGATAAAGAAAAGCATAGCAGTAACAACGAATACGACCTAAACGATACGGATATCGATTATGAATAAAACCGAAACAAAAGATATTACTTCAAATAAAAAATCTAAAGAATCCGTTACTTTACTATCTAAAATAATTGCTACATTAATTATTCTACTTTCAATATCTCTTTTACTTTATTTTTTAAAGATTTACAAAAAAGAAAGTTTAAGCGATCCTTTTTCAAAATATGACAATAATGCCATTCTCGATAACTTCAATAAAAACAAGACAAAAAAATCATCAGAAAAATCTTCTAAGGATTTTGTTAAGTTGGTACTACCTTCAAGCTACGATGAATCAAGTATTGAAAGCCAAAAAGAAGAGTGCAATTATCCTTTCATTAAAGAACAGGCAATCACTTGCATAAATGGTCTTAATTTTTCCGTTCCTACACCATATCGAGACAATGGATATATGAATATCGATATTTTTAAAGCTAAAGCAACAGAAGATACATCAGATCTTATTTCCTGGGCCAATCAAAATATTAATTCTATTTCCACTCCAAATTTTAAAACTCTTGAAAGCAGTAATTCAGATAAAAGAGAAATTATTAAAAATAAAGAAATGTCCGCAGCGTCTATATTCTTTACATATATCATTAAGAAACACGACTTTATCTATATTGTAGATTCAAATCTCTTTTCAGATCAAAACTTAAAACTTAAAAGTGCTATTACCGAGAAGAAAGAAAAAGACTTAGATTATATCGTTTCAAATCTAATTATTAATTAAGCTAATGCTTCCTGAATATTTTATATACATTGCCGCTAGTATTCGTATTCTTGCCGGATTACTTTACATAAAATCTATTTTAAAAGGCAAAACTAGACCTAGCGCAGTAAGCTGGTTGATCTGGTCTGTATCACCCTTTATTGCCTTTTTCGCCGCTACTTTTTCAGAAGGGTTTAAATTAGCTTCACTCGTTACCCTAGCCTTAGGGATTAGTCCTTTATTAGTGTTTATTACAGCTTCAGTTACAAAAAATCATCTATTCAAATTAACGTTGCCCGATCTAATATGCGGAATCTTAGCTATTATTAGCCTGATATGCTGGCTGATCACTAAAAATCCAATCCTTACTATTTCTTTTGCTATTCTTGCCGATCTTATTAGCACCGTACCGACCCTTAAGAAAAGTTATTATTATCCAGATACTGAATACGCTCCAACCTATTTACTTGCCATACTCGCAATGTCTATTACCTTACTAGCCAACAAAGAAACTACAAACTATTCATTAATATATCCAACCTATATTCTTCTCATGAATCTACTAGTAGCAAGTATTATTATCACCAGAAAAAATAGAAATAATAAAAATAAGAAAAACAAGAAGAAAAAATTAATAAAAAAAGAAAAGTAAAATTAAAAAACAAAACAGCAAAAATTAACAAAGGAAAAACAATAAAAGTAAAAAGATAGAGTAAACTCTATCTTTTTATTATCCTCATAATCTCTTACAAAAAACTAATTTAGCTAATTTTGAATATGCCTTTAAATGTTTTTATTGTCTTTATTCAGCATTCTTCGCGTTATTAAGCATTTCTGTTAGAAAATCTTTAGTCGTCATACCAACCTTTTTAGAAATGACTTCACCATTTTTATATAGTAAAAATGTAGGAAGACCAGTTACGCCTAAGCTAGATGCAATATCCATATATTCATCGGCATTTAGTTTTGTTACTTTAATGACATCATCGTCTTTAAAATCTTCACTAAGTTCTTCAACAATTGGTCCCATAGCTCGGCATGGTGGGCACCATGGTGCCCATACGTCTACTAAAACAACACCTTCTTTGGTTTCCTTATCAAAATTTTCTTTATTTAATTCAATCATTTATTCACCTCCTTATTTTTTCTTTTATACATAATCAGTATATAAATACTAACACAAAATCTACAACATAAAATATATTGACATTACTATATTTAGGGTCTAGATTAAAAGATAAGCACTATATGTATGGTTTTTAACCTCAATAGTTGCCACCAACGAGACTGAATTTACTAAGGGGAAATCAGTCAGCGGTAAACAAAAAAAATAATAATAAACTTAAAGTTCAAGGTTTTTATACTCTTTAGAAGTAAAGAGAATTATTAATCTTGCCTAGGGGGAAATCGTGATTAAAAAAGTCACCAAAAGAGATGGAAGATTAGTCGATTTTAATCAAGAAAAAATCACTAATGCTATCTTAAAAGCAGCTAAAGCTACTGGCGAATTTAAAGATAAAAAAATCGCTAAAGAATTAACTGCAAAAGTTCTTAAAAAGATCGAAAAGAAAACCAATATTTCTGTGGAGGAAATTCAGGATTCTGTAGAAGATACTTTAATACTTTCTAAGTATAAGAAAACCGCCAAAGCTTATATTATTTACCGTGATCAGCACCAGAAGATGCGTGAGATTGAAAATAAATCTCAAATCAGCCTTATCGACAAATACCTAGAAAAATTAGACTGGCAAGTTAAAGAGAACTCCAACATGGCGTATTCTTTGCAAGGTCTAAACAATTACATTGCCTCTGAAGTATCGAAAACTTACTGGCTTAACAAAATTTATCCTAAAAACATTAAAGAAGCGCACTTAAGTGGTGATCTTCACATGCACGACCTTAACCTTATTTCTGTTTACTGTGTTGGTTGGGATTTAGTCGATCTTCTAACAGAAGGTTTCACTGGTGTTCCTGGAAAAGTTTCATCAAAACCAGCTAAACATTTTAGATCAGCATTAGGTCAAATTGTAAACTTCTTTTACACCCTCCAAGGAGAAGCTGCTGGTGCTCAAGCATTCTCTAACTTTGACACTCTACTTGCTCCTTTTATTAGGCACGACAATCTAAAGTACAACGAAGTAAAACAGGCGCTTCAGGAATTCGTCTTTAATGTTAACGTTCCAACTCGTGTCGGTTTTCAGACACCTTTTACTAACATCACAATGGACCTAACAGTTCCTAACTATTACAAGGACACTCCAGTTATTATTGGTGGTAAGCCTCAAGATACAACTTACTCTGACTACCAAAAAGAAATGGATATCTTAAATAAAGCTTTCTTAGAAGTCATGACCGAAGGTGATTCAACTGGACGTGTATTTACCTTCCCAATTCCAACATATAACATCACAAAAGACTTTAACTGGGAAAATCCAGTAATCGATAATCTTTGGGAAGCTAGCGCAAAATACGGCATTCCTTACTTCTCTAACTTCATTAATTCTGACATGGATCCAAGTGATGCAAGATCAATGTGTTGCCGACTTCGCATAGACAACCGACAGCTAGAATACCGTGGTGGAGGTTTGTTTGGTGCCAACCCATTAACTGGATCAATCGGTGTTGTGACACTTAATATGCCTCGAATTGGACTTCAAACCAATACTAAACAAGAATTCTTAGATAGAGTTAAGGAATTAATGGATCTAGCAAAAGATAGCCTTGAGATTAAAAGAAAACATCTTGAAAGACTAACCGATGCTAATCTTTACCCTTACACTAAATACTACCTAAGAAACGTTAAAGAAGGTAAAGGTCGTTACTGGGTCAACCACTTCTCTACCATTGGTCTAATTGGTATGAACGAAGCAATGCAAAACCTATTAGGCAAAAGTATTGCAGACAAAGAAGGAAAAGAATTCTCTGAAGAAGTCCTAACCTTTATGCGAAACACTTTGTCTGATTACCAACAAGAAACAGGTAATAACTACAACCTAGAAGCAACACCAGGAGAAGGAACGACTTATAGGCTTGCTCTTCTTGATCGTGCTAAGTTTAATAACGCTATTTTCGCTAATGGAATTGGAAAAGACGTTAAAACGCCTTACTACACCAATTCAACTCATGTTCCAGTTAACTACACGGATGATATGTTTGAACTCCTAGATCTTCAGGACGAGCTACAGACCAAATACACAGGCGGTACGGTTATTCACCTCTTCCTAGGCGAAAGAGCGCCAGACGCAAAAGCCTTAAGAAGTGCCGTAAAAAGTATTTGTAAGAATTATCGCTTACCTTACTTTACTTTCTCACCAAGCTTCTCGATTTGTAAGAACCACGGCTATCTAAACGGCGAACAAGCAGTTTGTGAGAAATGTGGTGAAGAGTGTGAAATCTACTCACGCATCGTTGGTTACCTAAGAAGCATCTCTCAATGGAACGACGGTAAGCGTGCCGAATTTGACATGCGTAAACATTACAAGATTGAAAAAGATAAACTAAAACAATCAGCAGAGGTCTAAATGCTAATTGGAGGCATGCAAAAAAACTCTCTAATTGATTATCCTGGCAAAGTATCCGCAGCACTATTTACGATTGGTTGTAATATGCGTTGTGGATACTGCCACAACCCTGAATTAGTCTTACCAGAACGTTATGCAAATAGCATGAATCTAGACGAAATCTTCGACTTTTTAGAAGCAAGAAAAGACAAATTAGATGGAATTGTGATATCAGGGGGCGAGCCCACTATGCAACCTGATCTATATGATTTCATTAAAACAATTAAGGAAATGGGGTATCTAGTAAAACTAGATACCCAAGGTACTAATAGCAAAATCCTCAAAAAATTAATTGAAGATAAACTAATTGATTTCGTTGCTATGGATGTTAAAGGCCCTTTAGATAAATATGTAATGTTAGCTGCAAGACCTGTAGATTTAGACACTATCTTAGAATCTATTAGTATTATCAGGGATTCTGGTATCGATCACGAATTTAGAACAACTGTTGTAAAAGAACAAATCGATCCATCTGATTTTCAAAAGATTGGTGAGTTAGTAAAAGGTGCTAAGCGGTTTGCCCTACAAAGATTCCGTCCAGGCAATACCGTAAGTCCTAGTTTTTCTAGAAAAACCACCTATAGTGATGAAGAGTTTGAAGAATTTAAAGAAATAATGTCAAAATATGTAAAAGAATGTGTGGTTCACTAATGGAAGAACATATTGTAACTAAAGTTATAAAAAACACTAAAGATATCTCAACTATTTATTTCACTAAAAAAGATGGCAGTGTCCCCATTTTTGATGCTGGCCAATATATTAC
Source organism: TM7 phylum sp. oral taxon 350 (assembly GCA_007845205.1). Taxonomy (GTDB): domain Bacteria; phylum Patescibacteriota; class Saccharimonadia; order Saccharimonadales; family Saccharimonadaceae; genus SDRK01. The sequence continues at coordinate 8,553 of SDRK01000009.1, read as the reverse complement.
TGTTCTTTTTAAAGATCTTTTACCGCCAGAAGGCAAAGCTTATAGCCTATCTTGTAGACCAGGCTTACCTTACTTATCTATTACTGTAAAGAGAGTTGGTAAGTACTCTAATCGTATCTGTGATTTAAAACCTGATGATAAGTTTCTAGTAAGTAGTAGCTATGGATCGCTTTTTGAAGATTACGATCAAGACATCACTCTAATTGGTGCTGGAGTTGGTATTGCTCCACTATTTTCAATTATTAACGATACGCTTCTAAAAAATCCTAAAAGAAAAGTTACGCTTCTATACACCAATAAAACAATTAAAGACATCTGCTTCTTAAAAGAACTAGAAGAATTGAAAGAAAAACATCCTAATTTTAAATTAATCTTACACGTCACCAAAGAAAAAGATAACCAAATAGATCCTAAATTTATTAAAGGACGTTTTAATTTAGAAGAATATCTAAAAGATAAAGTCTTAGATGTTACTAGCGATTTTATTCTATGTGGTCACATTAATTTTGTTAAAGATATTTATAATGATTTGTTAAAATGTAAAGTACCGGTGGAACAAATATCAACTGAAATTTTCTTTGAAAGCTAAATTATGTCTCTTAAGATCAAGAATCTAACCACTAAAGTAAATTCAACAACCAGACTTCTAAATAAAGTAAGTCTAGAAGCTAAAGCAGGTGAACTAGTTGTTTTAGTTGGACCAAATGGTAGTGGTAAAAGCACCTTATCTTATGTAGTCGCCGGACACCCAGACTATGAAAGTACTGGTGAAATTATTTTTAAAAGCGAAAGACATAAAGCAAAAGCTGTAGATTTAATTAGTCTAGCACCAGAAGATAGAGCTAATTTAGGTATTTTTCTAGCTTTTCAAACCCCTGAAGAGGTCGAAGGCGTTAGCTTCCTAGAAGTTATGCGCCTTATTATTAACAACAGACGATCTAAAAAAGATAAGGTTAATCAATTCAATTTCAGAAAACAAGTTATCGAACTTAGCAAAAAAGTTGGTCTTAAAAATTTCAAACCTTATCGAGATTTAAATGTTGGCTTTTCAGGTGGTGAAAAAAAGAAGGCTGAAATTTTACAGATGTTACTTCTAGATCCTGAAGTAATAATCTTAGACGAACCAGACTCTGGATTAGACATAGACAGCATAGATAATTTAGCTAACATCATAAACGAAGAAAAAAAGAAGAATAAAACAATTATCCTAATTAGCCACCATAAAGACTTACTATCTAAAGTTGATATCGATGCTTTATATATTCTTAAAAACGGTAATATCTCCAAAAAGCAAAAACCTCAAATCTTAGAAGAAATCTATAAAACAGGTTTTGAGGCTTTGTAATGCAAGATTTTAAGCTACCAGAAGATATTGTTTATAAAGTATCTAAAGCAAAAAAAGAACCTAAATGGATGTTAGACTTTCGCCTTAAAGCTTTAGATGCTTTTAATGAAAAACCAATGCCGAAATTTGGCCCAGATTTAAATCAACTTGATTTTTCAAAATTAGATTACTATGAAAAACCTGTCGGTAAATATTCAAGCTGGGATGAAATGCCAGAAGATCTACGTAACGTCTATGAAAAAATCGGCGTCCCAGAAGCAGATAAAAACTTCCTATCCGGAACAGGCGCAATGTATGATTCGGAGGTTATTTATAACACTCTAAAAACTGAATGGGAAGAAATGGGCGTAATCTTTACAGATATTGAAACAGGTCTAAGAGAGCATCCAGAATTATTTAAAGAATACTTTAGTAAAATCGTACCAATCAACGACAATAAATTTGCTAGCTTAAATTCAGCTCTTTGGAGTGGTGGTAGTTTTATTTATATACCAAAAGGCGTCAAGATAGATAAACCTTTGCAAGCTTACTTTAGAATTAATACCGCCAATCTTGGACAATTCGAACGAACTCTAATCATTGCCGACGAAGATAGCTATGTTCACTATATTGAAGGCTGTTCCGCCCCGATTTATACCGAAGATGCATTACATGCTGGTGTTATTGAAATCATTGTAAAAAAAGGCGCTAGAGTTAGATATACAACTATTCAAAACTGGTCTACTAATGTCTATAACCTTACAACCCAAAGAATGCATGTCTATGAAAACGGCTTTGGTGAATGGGTGGATGGCAATATTGGATCAAAAATCACTATGAAATACCCAAGCATTGTTTTATTAGGTGATAATTCTAAAGGTGAAACCATGAGTCTTTCGGTTGCTAGTAAAAATCAGATTCAGGATACCGGTGCTAAGATGATTCATATTGGCAAAAACACTTCTTCCCAAATCATATCTAAATCAGTTAGTTTAAATGGCGGAGAAGCTTCCTTTAGAAGCTTAGTGGCCGTTAAAAAAGATGCAGACAAAGCAAAAATTGATTCTACTTGCGATGCTTTAATTTTAGATGGAGAATCTAGCTCTAATACTTACCCAGATAATTTTATTAGCAATAAAAAAGCCAAAGTAAATCACGAAGCTTCTATTAGTAGACTCTCTCAAACTAAACTATTTTACTTAACTTCTCGTGGTGTATCGGAAGAAGAAGCTAAAGCAATGCTCGTTAATGGTTTCATTGAGCCAATCATGAAACAAATTCCTCTAGAATATGCCGTTGAACTTAATCGTTTAATCGAACTTAGCATGGAAGGATCAGTTGGTTAATGAAAAAGTTTACTAAGATCCCTATAAAATCAAACACTCTAAATAAAGACGTAGCTCTTAATAATTCAAATGAGGAATTAATTAAAGAAATATTAATTATCACCGACCAGGATTTTAACCTGAATTATGATATCTACCACAATAAAGACCACCAAAAATCTTATCTAAAAGTTAATGTTATTTCCCTTAAAAAAGCCGTGTGTCAAATAAAAGCTAAAGCTGTAATCTCTAATGATGCAAAAGATTGCGATAGCGAGATTAAAATTGAATCCTTTATCTTAGAAGAGAGCTCCGTCGAAGCTACACCAATCCTAGAAATCAATTTTAATGAAGTGTCAGCAAAACATGCCTTTAGCACTAATTATTTAGAGAATTCACAGATTACTTACCTAAGATCTAAAGGGCTGAATAATGATCAGATATATAAATTAATTTTAAAAGCTCGCTATAAGATCGATCTAGATAAAATAAGTCTAAATAAAGGCATTTATTATGCTGAAAGATAATTTTAAACAGTTAAAATTAGATCCTTCCCTAGTTTATTTAGATAGTGCTAATAGCACCTTGATTTTAGATCAAGCCGTAGAAGCTGTAATAGATACATATTCCCATTATTCAAACGTTTCTCGTGGTTCGTATGATTTAGCGGAAAAGAACACAAACCTTTTAGATGATGCTAGAAAAAATATCGCAAGCTTTATTAATGCAAATAAGAACGAAATAATTTTCAATTATTCAGCAACTATTGGCATTAACCAGCTGGGATATGGTCTTTCAGACAACTTCAAAGAAGACGATATTATCTTACTTAGTATTTATGAACACAACTCTAATTTATTAATCTGGCAAAAATTAGCTAAAGATAAAAAAGCAAAACTATTATTCTTTAATCCAGAAATTAACCTAAAAGAACAATTAAATAACAAACTAAAGCAAAAAGATTACCAAAAAGTAAAAATTATTAGCCTAACTCACGCTTCAAACGTTACAGGCAAGCTCTTTAATGCAAGTTTACTTTTTACCGAAGCTAAAAGTTTATTTAAAAATGTTTTTACCATTTTAGATGCATCTCAATCTATATCTAAAACCAAAATAGATGTTAAAAAACTAAATATAGATGCACTAGTATTTTCATCACACAAAGTATATGGACCGTCTGGAGTTGGTGTACTTTATATAGAAGAATCTAAACAAAAACAAATAGAGCCTTTTTTATTAGGAAGCCAAATATTAGATGGATTAAAAGATAAATATACCTACATTTTAAAACAGGACATTTCCCGCTTTGAGCCAGGTTCACCAAACTTAGAAGGAATTCTCGGATTAAATGCTAGTCTCTCTTTTATAAAAAAACACCAAAAAGAGATATACGATCACGACAAACAATTAGTTGATTATTTCCTAGAAAAACTTAAAAAAGCTAATCTTTTAGACAAACTACTAACCCTTAATAGTGAGTCAAACAATCCTTTAGAAGCTAAACAACTTGGCATTTTTTCACTTTCTAGTCCTTCTCATCCTCACGATGTTTCTTATTTTCTAAACAAAAATAATATTGCCGTTCGAGCTGGAAAACTCTGTAGTGATTTATTCTTAGATGACATTAAAAAACAAGAGGGCGTTATTCGTATCTCCTTTGGAATGTACACAACCTCAAGTGATATAGATAAATTTATTAAAAACTATAAAGAAATTCTAAAAATATTAGAAAAATAAAAAAATGGATAAAGACTTACTATATCGTAAAGAAATTTTAGATTATTATAAAAATCCAATGTTTAAGGAAGAGTCTTCTTCTTACGATTTAAAAGCTCGTCTTAAAAACCCTTCTTGTGGAGACGATCTCATAATATATATATCTTTAGATAAAGAAAAAAACATTCAACAAATCTCTTACTCTGGACCACTATGTGCAATATCCATTTATGGAGCTGAACTTGCTTGCCAATATCTCTTAAATAAGAATATTAAAGATATTAATACTATTAATCTCTTGAATCTTATAGACAAAGAAGAATTTCCAATAGATAAAAATCCAGTAAGATTAAAGTGTTTTTTACTAGTAATGAATACTCTAGGTAAAATTAATCTTAAATAAAAAGAGCATTATAATACTTCTTAAGCTAAAAGTTCCTCCAACAATTAATAATTTTTATGCTTTTTGCTAATATTAAAGTAGTTAATTAACGAGAGAATAATAATGAATCCAAATAACCCATATAATCCAAATCAAAACGATGATTTGAAAAACGATTCTTCTACACCAGAACCAAATGTAGAAGGCACAAATTCATACAACCCACAAACAACTGCTAAAGAAGCAAGTCAAACAGACGTACCAATTTCTAATCCAACTAATAATTTTGAAAGTGACTATGGAGACCTAGACGAGGGATTAGAACCAACTACTACGACTACAGATGGTCAAAGTACTAATCCTACTGGACAGACTGATGATCAAAAAAGTGCTAATCCTACGAGCCTACCAAACATGGAAACACCTAGCTTACCATCTTTAGGATCTAATGAGCCTAAAATGGCACCTAACCCTTTTGCTAAACAAGAAAAGAAATCAAAATTGCCTCTTATTATTACAATCGTTGTATTGGCATTAATCACTATTGGTGTTGGTGTTTTCTTTTTCATTCAAAACTCCACACAGAGTCCAGAACCTCAAGTAGAAAATAAGACCAAAGTAGAAGATACAAAGAAGCAAACAAAAGAAGAAAACGTAGATAAATCAAACCGTTTGCCATCTAGTGAAGTAATTAGCAAAGCTAAAGCTATACTTGGAACACTAGCTTATAAAGAATTCGAACCTCAAGATAGACGAGACTACAAAGTAAAAGATGCTGATTTTGCCGTTTATCTTTCCGACGAAGAAATTAAAGGATATGGCTTTAGAACTGTTTTACCTGCAAATAAGTATGACTTAATTGCAAAACTAGATAACGAAATGGAAAAACATTTAATCTTTACAAAAAAGAACTTCGTTGATTCAAATACTAAACAAAATTCAACCTATTATGATAGCCAAAAAGCTATTTGTCGAATTAGTTACACAAAGATTGAAAAGAAAAACGACTACGACCTAAGTATGTGGTGTGGAGATACAGAGCTTTACACTCAAAAAGCAAAAGAGCTTAAACCATTTTACGATGCTTATGTAGCTAAACAAGGTAAGCCAGACGATGGCACTACATTAAGTCTATTTCCACCAACTATCAAGCAATCTCAAACTGTAGGTTATCAGGTGGCAGATATGGCACTTGGTATGTCTAATCCATTTAATAGCGCTATTGCTGTACATAGGGCAATCTTCTATCAAGGACCAGACCAAGTATGGAAATTCTACAAAAACACTCAAAACTCCTTAAACTGTGATGAGTTTAAAAATGAAGAACTTCAAAAAGCCTTTGCTGGATATGAGTGTTACACTAACGGTAAAAGTTCTAACGTAAAACCTCAAAGCACAACAAAACAGAATACAAAAGCTACAACCAGATAGTTTAATAAACCAAGTCTAAACAAAAGCAAGAGAAGATAAAAAAACTAAAAACTATTAAAAAATAAGGGCTACGAAAGTGGTCCTTATTCTATTTATCTATAACTAGAGTTTTAATCTTAGATTTTAAACCTTTTACCAAATTAATCTTACTTTTTGGCAGGTCAAAATATTTAGATAAAACCTTAATTAATTCTAAATTCGCTTTGTTATCGATTGGCGAAGCTTTTACTTTAATAAGATATGAATAATCTAAACTATTATCTTCTATTTTCTCGACTACGTTTTCTTTAGAATTTGGCTTTATTTTGACTTTTATTTTCATAAAAGATTTTTTAATTTTTTAGAGTTTACAAGATTTATCGTCTGATTTGGTTTTAATCCCTTTTTATCTAATTCCATCCTCTTCTCTCTTGCAAGCTCTACGGCTAAAGTCGTAGCAGTATCTAAATCATTAACGTTTTCTTTTGCCAATAAATGGATCAATTCTAAATTTGCAATCTTTTTTGCATCACTCATTTTAGTACTTAAGTGATCGTTAATATTTATTGACCTTTCACTTTCGCCAAAAATAGCTTTTTGCGAGAGTCTAATATCTTCTTCTATTAATGAGGTGGATTTATCGAAAAGACCGTAGTTAATGCCACCCTTTATGCTTTTTACGACCATTTCACTAGCCACTCCCCCTAGTTCTCTATTAGACAGAAAACTAGCGAGCTCCGTTTCAGAGTCTGTCAACGCTTCTCTACTGTTAATTCTTTCGATTAATTTAGATTTATCTTCTTTAAAATTAGCTTCAATTTCACGAGTTAAGAAATTATCTTCAGGCAAATTTCTAACTATGGATGTAAAAGCTTCTAAAGATAAAGTATCTTTATTGCTAACAGTATTTTTATCTTCATCCGTGTAAAAAGGACGCTTCTTAAAATGATCACTATATTCTTTATCTTTAGCTATAAGTTCAATAGCTGCTTGTTTTTTAGCAGCTTTAAAATCATCTTCCGAGATTCTCATATAATGCTTTACTCTTGACTCTACAATATAAGAATCACCATGAGCATCTTCTTCGTAAAAAGAACCAATTACTGCATCGAAAAAGTCTTCTTTTTCTCCATAAGACATTCTTCTTGATTTTTCTGATTCTCTAATTAACATACATATACTATATAACCAAATTAGAATAAATCAAATAAAACTTCTACTTTCACCCCTCAAGTGCAACACCCTCACATATAAAAAGAAACATCAGTTTCTTTAGGTTTTGTTAAAATTAGATTTGTAACAACAACTCTAAACAAGAAGAAAAAGATGTCTCAAGGTAAACCATACAATAATTCTCATTAAAAGAACGAACAATAGCGAGATGTAAAGCAACAAGTAAAAATAGATAATCACTAGAAATCAAAAATAAGGCTAAAAAGAAAAAACAAAAGAAAAAGGAGCCCTTTCGGACTCCCTTTAACCAGTGTTTGTTTTTATTTTTTTCTTTTAATAAACGATTTGTACGTCTTCAAAGCTCCTCCTTCCTTGCAAAAAATTCGCCACTTCGTTGATTTTGAGTTTTTGCTAGTCCACGTATTATCACAAAGGACTTTAACGTCCCATACGACCCTTTCACGAGGTGTAAATACGATCTCACCCCCCGTTTTTGGATTTTGTATTATGAGATCCTCGTAGGATCGCCATAATAAATTCATGACGGGGCCGATATCCTCGTAAGGATACCGGACAACGGTGAGTGTGCCACCGTCGTAAAGGTCGATAACTTTTTTATTTTTAACCGCTAGCTCTGCCTCTAGCAGAGCTAGGCGGCTGATTCCTCGGGCGATGCACTCGCCCTTTAAGACATTTTTTATTTGTCTTTTTAGGTTTTTTTCGTTACTATAATATGTTTCACCAACTTTCCTCATAGCGGGAATATATCCCCACGTATTTGCCGCAACGAGTTTTTGGAACTTGGTGGCTTCACTATTGCTAATAAGAGATTGGACTCTTTCTAACAACGAAAAATTATCGTCATCGTCAAACAAGACTATCCGACTCTTAAGACACGGCTCCTCTTTCTCCTCCTCTTCGGTCGGTTCATAGTTAACGCAAATTACTTGCTTTCCTACAATATAGCCTCCCCTTAGTTCAGATTTAATATCGTCCGAAAGAGTACTTTCACCCCTTTCAACGACAAAAAGTACAATCTCTCCTTTCTCTTCTTTTTCTTTTAACATTTTCATAATCATTTGCGTTTCAAAGTTTTCTACTTTAACGATGAACACTTTTTTCATAATGCCCTCCTTAGGCGATTGGCCTTTCGGCCTTATTTATTAATATCGCCTAGGCTTTTACCTGGCGTCTTAGAGTATAGGAATTAATGTATAGGAATT
>SDRK01000038.1 GCA_007845205.1 TM7 phylum sp. oral taxon 350 | reverse complement strand
ACCCGAAGTTCCACTCAAAACCGAAACAGTCGCAATTGGTGATCAGGCTTTAAAAGCTTTTGATTACGTCTTTACTGGATTACTTGGTTTTGCTCTCATGACCATGAATGTATTCGGACTATCCCAACAAATACCCGCCGAAAAACAAAAAGGTTCATATCGTCGACTTAGAGCAGCACCATTTACCAAAGGACAATTGATCTTCTCTTACAGTATTTACTATGCATTAGTTTCACTGCTTAGTTTACTTGTAATGCTAATAGCAGGATCTACAATTTTCCATTTTAATATGCATGGAAGTTGGCTACTGTTTGCCTTTTTCACTGTTCCATCTATTTTCTTAACTATCGGTATAGGTCTTCTAATTGGTGGTTGGTCAAAGAATGAAGACCAAGCGTCTTTACTTTGTAATATAATTGCCTTTCCAATGATGTTTTTATCTGGAACCTTCTTTCCTACTTATCTATTTCCAGATTTTCTTAAAAACATTACTAAGTTTATTCCAATGACACCAATTGTAGATGGTTTCAGGATGATCATGACGGAAAACGCTACTCTTTTTGACATCAAAGGACAACTTATAGCATTATTTACATTCTTAATAGCTATATATGTAATAGCTATAAAAACATTCCGTTGGTAATAAAAATAATAAACATAGCAAATAAACACTTTTAAATATTGAAAATATTAAAAAATGAGAAGACTAATTAGTCTTCTCATTTTATCTAATAAAACAATTTACATACCACTATTAGTTATATATAATAAATCTCGTAATTATCTTGCGCGGGTGGCGGAATTGGTAGACGCGAGAGACTTAAAATCTCTTGTCCAAAAGACGTGCGGGTTCGATTCCCGCCTCGCGCACCATTAAATAAAGAATTAAATTATCGCCTAGATAGGCGATTTTTTATTTAACATTCTTTATTTTAATAAATCTTAATAATAACTTAAGCTAAATATAAATTATTAATGGCTGAACTATACCCACCAGGCTGGTATAATTTATTTTGTAATATGAAGATTCAAAAACTAAAGCAAAAATATCGTTACTCTTTTATTCTTTTAAAAGAATTAGTAATTACCGAATTTAAATTAAAATACCAAGGATCTGTACTTGGATATCTATGGTCTCTACTTAGACCCCTATTTCTTTTCTTAATCTTATACCTAGTGTTTGTTCACTTTTTAAGAGTCGGTGATGACGTACCTCATTGGCCAGTATCCTTATTATTTGGTATTGTGCTTTGGAATTTCTTTTCAGACATAACAACAGGTGGATTATCTGCAATAGTTTCCCGTGGCGACGTTTTAAGAAAACTAAATTTTCCAAAATATGTCATTGTTTTATCTAGTTCAGTTTCTGCCCTAATTAACCTATGCTTAAACTTAATTGTCTTAGTTGTAATTATGTTTTTTGCTCATGTACATTTTCATTTATCTTCTCTCCTAGCTCCATTCTTTATTCTTGAAATATTTACTTTTGGTTTTGGTATTGCTCTTATTCTAAGTACTCTATATGTACGATTTAGAGACATAAACTTCATTTGGGAAGTCTTTTTACAAGCCTTGTTCTATGGATCTGCTGTTATTTACCCACTTTCAATGGTCTATGACAAAAGTGCATTAATTGCTAAACTTTTCTTATTAAATCCAGTAGCTCAAGCAATTCAAGATGCTCGATATTTCCTAATTAGTGATAAGAACATGACATTAGTTTCACTTACAAATAATGTTTTTGTAAGGTTAGTACCTTATTTAATAGTTCTAGCTGTCCTATCTTACGGTATATGGTTATTTAAGAAAAGATCTCCTTATTTTGCTGAGGAAGTATAAAAATATAGAAAAATAAAGAGCTAAAAACAATAAGAAAGGGACTCTTTCGAGTCCCTTTAATTTTTTTAAGAGACTATATAGTCTCTTATTATTTTCTCCATATTTATGTTCTTATCTTTGATAAATATTCGATCTTTTGTTGATGTTTCTCTTCTGGTCGTCCAAGAATTATCGACCAATTCTTGGATTTTGTCCGTCAATTCCCAATACGGACTAAAAATAAGTTGGCCACTCTGCATTCTAATTAATAGAATGTCGTATCCATATCCATCTTCAGATATTAAAAGATCTATAACATGACCGTTCCGATCTGTACACGGAAGATTTACGACCGTCAAAGATCTCGACGAGGTGCCATAATATTCTTTTTTATTCTCTACCGCTACTTTAGCAATAGCAAGCTCTCGCCTTGTAGCACCTTGGGCGATCTGCTCCCCCCTCAAAACATTTTCTCTCATTTTAAGAAGAGAGGTGCGAGAATAGTTTCCCCTTTTATCATTTATCACTCCATTCATACCAAATATGTAATCAATTTGGTTGGCCATGACAAAAAGATCGAATATTGTAAAATAATGATCTATTATTCTCGAAACTTGGAAAAGAGCTGTCTCATCTATCTCTTCCGCATCAGAATCGTCAATAACTCTGACGTTTTTAAATAGTTCCCCGCTGACGCTCATCGGGAATTTTATAAAGTAAACCTGGTAT
>SDRK01000008.1 GCA_007845205.1 TM7 phylum sp. oral taxon 350 | reverse complement strand
ACTTTTTAGCTGATCATAAAAATCCGTTAAGAGGTTAGCAAGTGGTGCTTCAAATGAAATTAATACTCTTGTATCGATATAACTAAGATTCTTTTGTCTACCACGCTTTGAAATAATCAGTTGGATTACTGCCCCGGCATATTCATTTGGTACGACAATCTCGCCTTTTATCCAAGGTTCTTTTATCTCAGCTATTTTTGAAATGTCCGGAAGATCCGAAGCTGATTTAACATCCATCTTTTCACCATTTATTAAAATAACTTGGTAATCAGTAGAAGGATTTGTAACAACCAAATCTAAATCATATTCTCTTTCAAGGCGTTCACGAATAATGTCCATATGAAGCAACCCCAAAAAGCCAATTCTAATACCAAAACCTAAAACCGGGGAATTTTCTGGTTCAAATTGCAGTGCTGAATCAGAAAGACTTAATTTTTCAACCGCTTCTTTTAGATCTGCATAGTCTTCATTAGATACCGGAAAAAATCCCGCATAAACAAATGGTTTCACATTCTTATAACCAGACAAGGGCTCTTCAGACTGCATACGTTTGGTAGTAACAGTATCACCAACTTTTGCGTCTCTAGTAGTTTTTAAATTCGTTACAATGTAACCAATCTCACCGACACTAATTTCCTTCTCTGGACTCATTTGTGGGGTTAATTTGCCAACTTCAAGAGCGATTGCATCTTTACCTGTTTGCATCATATGAATGGTATCATTTTTCTTTATCGATCCATCGATAGCTCTTACATAAAGTATTACCCCACGGTAATCATCATAATAGCTGTCGAAAATTAAAGCTCTAGTTACAGAGTCTTCTTTTCCGTTTGGACAAGGTGTTCTATCTATTACTGCATCTAGTACTGCTTCAACATTCTTTCCAGTTTTTGCTGAGATTGCGATAATCTCTTCTTTCTTACAACCAAGTAAATTAATAAGTTCTTGTGATACTCTATCAACATCAGCAGCTGGAAGATCTATTTTGTTTAGTACTGGAATGATCTCTAAATCAGCATCCATTGCTAAATAAACATTCGCTAAAGTCTGAGCTTGAATGCCCTGAGAAGCATCAACAACCAACACCGCTCCTTCACAGGCAGCCAAAGATCTTGATACCTCATAAGAAAAATCTACATGTCCTGGGGTATCTATTAAATTTAAAAGCTTACCTCTATATTTCATACTAACTGGAGCTAACTTAATAGTGATACCTTTTTCTCTTTCCAGCTCCATAGAATCAAGTAATTGTGATTTCATATCACGTTTTTTAACAGCACCAGTTAATTCCATCATCCGATCTGCTAAGGTCGATTTTCCATGATCAATATGAGCAATAATACAAAAATTTCTAATATCTTTCTGATTCATTTCTAATTGCCATTATATCAAGTATTTAGATTAATACTTCATAAAATATTTCTTAATTTTGTCAAAGAACATACTAACTTCAACTAATTTTAGTCGCCATCCCACAAAAAGATAAATAGAAAAACTAAGCAAAGTAATTAACATAAATTTTGGAAAAGTTATCCAAAAACCTACGTCACCAGCTCTTAACTGGAATAGCTGCACAAATACGTAAGTGAATACCGACATGATTAACATCGAAAAAAACATTTTAACTAAAGCGCTAGCAAATTCCCTGTCAAAAGCCTGATATCTCTTTTGCAAAATAGAACCCAAAATTAATACTTCAAGTAAAGCTGTTAGGCTTTGTGCCCATGCTAGACCCATAACACCAAAGTCAAAACATAAAGTAAAAATAATTGAAACTATAATATTAAAACCAATAGCCACTATTGATACAATAAGTGGTGTTTTAGTATTCTGGTGAGCATAAAATACTCTAGCCAAAGGATGATATAAACACCTAAAGACGATTGCTAACGCAAGACCACCTAATATGTCCGCCATTAGCTGATCACCACCAGTTTTAATAAAGTTAATAACGAAGCCTCGACCAAAATAAGTAATCGCAGCTATTGGTAAAACTAAAAAGACTATTGCCCTGATATAGCCATGCAATCCTCGCCAAAAGGCTTTCTTCTCACCATTCGCTATCTGGTCGGTCATTTGCGGAAAAGCAGCAGTAGAGATTGCTATACCAATTAAATTAATTGGCATATTATGCACCGTAATAGCCGAAGCATAAGCTCTAATGGTTCCGCTTGGCATACGCGATGCTAAATTAGCCTCCACCATTGAGTTTAAATAATCTGCCCCCTGGTCTAAAGATCTAGCAGGAAGCAAAGATAACACTTTTTTAAATCCTCTATTACGCCAATAAATTTTAAAATTATAGTCAAAGCCAAGACCAATTAAGCCTAAAGAAGATACTATTAATTGCATTACTGAGCCTAAAACAACACCAAGAGCAACGCCCATAATGCCACCTTCAAAGATTTGCCAACCAAAAATATTAATACCTTGAGTAAAGAAAACCGTGCCTATTACAATACCAATATTATAGATACTTGGAGCAAGAGCAAAGATTGTAAACTTTGAAATCGCCTGTTGCATCGAAGCAATCACTGTCGATATTGCAAATAAAAATGGATTTACAGCAATTACTCTCATCATAGCAGTCGCAAGCTCTCTAGACTGCTCGCTAAGACCAGGTGTAATAATATTCACCAAATAATTTGCAAAGATGATAATCAAAACTGAAGCGATTAAAGTAGTAATCGCCATAAAATTAATTAAGCTTGTTGAAATCTCCCATGCTGATTTTTTGTTACCAGATGCTAACCTTTGATTAAATACCGGTATAAAACTAACAGATAATGCACCAGAAACTAGAATAATGAACATAAAATCAGGCACCGTAAACGCCACCTGATAAGCATCAATACCTGCCTTATAAGTATCGTAGTAGTTTTGGTTTAGCAGCCACTCTCGAACCAATCCCAAAACTGCAGACAATAAAGAAGAGGAGGCAAGCAAAATAGCAGCAAACTGAACAGACAGCTGTTTATTTGCTCTCGCAACGACGCTTGCAACTCTTCCCATTTATCTATCTAACCTTTTTATTCGTGTAATTTTGCTTCTGTTGGTAATTTAGTATCTTTTAAGATCTCATTAACTTCTTTATCGTCCAAAGTTTCTTTGTCTAGTAATGCTAGAGCTAGCTTCTTAAGACCTTCACGATTCTTAGTTAACACAATCTCTGCTCGCTTTGTAGCTTCATCGACAAGATTTGAAACTTCTTCATCAATTAGTTTAGCTGTTTCTTCAGAATATGGACGTTCACGAGACATTGTGTCAAAAACACTACCAGTAGGTGTATCTTCATGGAAGACATGATTTCTCAATTTCTTTCCCATACCTTGCTCAATCACCATATCTCTTGCAATATTTGTAGCACTGCGAAGATCAGAACTGGCGCCAGTAGTAATACCGTCATCACCTAAAATGAGTTTTTCAGCAATTCTTCCACCCATTGCTCTAGCTAAGATGTCTTTAAATTCATAAATAGATGTGTAGCTTTGGTCCCTTTCTGGAATAAACCAAGTAACGCCACCTGTACCTCCACGAGGAATAATTGTAACTTTATGTACTGGGTCAGAATCAGGAAGAACATGACCTACTACTGCATGACCTGCTTCATGGTAAGCAGTAATCTCTTTTTCTTTATCTGTCATAATCTTACTCTTACGTTCTGGACCAATTGCCACTTTTTCAAAAGCTTCAGTAAAATCATCGTTAGTAATCTTTTTACGATTATTACGAGCCGCTATAATAGCTGCTTCGTTGGCAATATTAGCAAGATCAGCACCTGAAGATCCGGCGGTCTTAGCAGCCAACGCATCTAAATCAACATCATCTTCAGCTGGTTTTTTCGCAAAATGCACTTTTAGGATAGCTAATCTATCTTCTCGTTCTGGCAATGTAATATTTGCTCGGCGATCAAAACGTCCAGGACGAAGTAATGCTGGGTCTAAAACATCAGCACGGTTTGTAGCAGCTAAGACGATTACATTTGTTCCAGCTTCAAAACCATCCATTTCAACTAAAATCTGGTTTAAAGTCTGTTCTCTTTCATCATGGCCACCACCCATACCAGATCCACGACGGCGACCAACAGCATCAATTTCATCAATAAAGATAATTGCTGGAGCATTCTTTTTAGCTTGCGCAAATAAATCTCTTACCCTTGACGCACCAACACCTACGAACATTTCAACAAATTCCGATCCTGAAATCGTAAAGAATGGCACATTAGCTTCGCCAGCAACAGCTTTAGCAAGCATTGTCTTACCGGTTCCTGGTGCACCAACTAACAAAACGCCCTTTGGAATCTTAGCTCCCAATTGACGATACTTTTTTGGATATTTCAAAAAGTCTACGACTTCTTTTAAATCCTGCTTTGCAGCATCATTACCGGCAATATCTTTAAACAAAACTTTTTCTTTAGAAGAGTCATTATACATACGAGCTTTAGATCGTCCAAATCCCATAGCCTGATTCTCTTTTCCTTGTGCAGAACGCATCATAAAAATAAAGAAACCAATAATAATTAGTACTGGTAAGAATATTGAAAGCACGTTAAAGATAATTACTCCAGTCTGTGAAGGAGCACTGTCTGAAAATACTACCTGTTTATTTTTATCTATCCGATCATTCTTAAGTAGTGAAGCAACCCCACCTTGAATATATGATTTTTGGGTAGGCTTAGATGAATCATCTTTTGTTGTAATGTAAAGATCGTTACCGTTACCTTCTACCTTAGCAATTTTTCCATCATTAATACCTGAAATCACTTCAGAAATAGTCACTTCTTTAGGCTTAAAATTTGATTCCACGATTGCAAAATATGTTAATCCTAAAATCACAACTAAAACCCAAAAAATTGAAATACGAATCGCATTTGCACGCTTCATATTAGCAATCTTTTTAAAATCAGGCTTTTTTCTATTCGTCATATTTAATAAATCCAATTCCTTTCATTTCAAAATAGTACCTACAGTCAATAACTACATATAATATTAACATTCAACTAAATATTACTCTATAGTAAAAGACTTAGTATTGAATCTAATAATATGCTTCTTTGATATCGTCATTAAAGTATTATTCTTTGCAACTTTTATCATAATTAAAATATTTTTACGTGCCTTAATAGTTAATGAATCGCCAATTATTTCTTTAAAAATAAACCTTAATAGTTCAAGACAAACCTTTTCATCTGCCATGATGAAAAAATGACGTCTAAATCCCAATTCAGATTTTTTAAAATCTACATAGATAGTAGGTATTAGAGATAAGACTTCTAATTCTATTTGTTCGCTAAGCTTTATTTGCTGGTTTCGAAGATCGAAAAGTTTATCTACAGCATAAGTTTTCTTTTCATCAGGTAAACTTTCAAGATCTTTTCTAATTCTATTACGTAAGTACATATTAGAAGCATTACTTTGATCTTCTCTCCAAGATAGATTATTTTTAAAAACATAGTTTTTAATTTCTTCTTTGGTAATGTAAATTAAAGGTCGAAAAATTAATAAATTATTCATAACTGTTAGCCCTCGCCAACCAGTTCCACGTAATACATTGATAGCAATTGATTCTACAACATCATTCTTATGATGTGCAGTAACTATTGCTCCACCATATTCTTTCTTAATTCCATAAAGAAAATCATAACGTTTTCTTCTAGCTTCATCTTCTGATGTATCTCTACGCAAACGCCCTCTACCAAGTACAAAATCAATCTTATAATTATCGGCAAGTCTTTTTACAAATAATGCATCTAAATATGAATTATCTCTAATACCATGATCAAAATGAGCTACTAATAGGTCTTCCTTTTTTATATTTTTAGCAAATAAATCTAATAGCATTATTGAATCAATACCACCTGAAACTGCTAAAATATATTTTTTCTTCTTCATGCTTCTTATGATTAATTATATCTTAAATACTCTGTTATATTTTCTAGTAAAATAAATTCACTTCTGTTAAAATGGCTTTTAGGAAATGGTAGCGTAGCTCAGTTGGTTAGAGCGTAGGACTCATAAGCCTAAGGTCGCTGGTTCAATCCCAGCCGCTACTACCATTTATATTTTGTAAACACTTAAGCTATTCTAAATTCACTTAGAATAGCTTTTTTATTATCCAAATTCAAAACAAAAAAACATAAAAACTATGTTTTACAATAATTAGTGATATAATGCAAGGTATCGGTTTTTCACTACACAGAAAGGAGAAAACCGATGTTCCTTCCTTGGAAGAGCGAGGCTACCAAGAACCTGGTGGTGGACAGTGCTCGAAAGAAGCACTTCGATCAGGTAATCCATCTGGTCGACTATGCCTATGGGGATATCTACCCCAAGGCTGGTGCTTACTTTAAGAACACCATCTACTCCAACGTTCGGTCTTACGACTGGACGTTGACGCACCAGGGCGTCTTGTCTACCACTTACATCGCGCTCTTGGGTGGCGCACCCGTTGGTGCTATCATCTTCAAGCCCGAGGTTAAGGGGCGACTGGGTCTGGACTTCATTGGTTCCTTCGACCGATTCAACCCCGATGGTCACATCGACCACGAGTTGATCCGTTTCGTCGATGACTTTGCCGATGAGTGCGGCTGGAGGCAGATTTTCTGCCACGTGCCGATCGCTTCTCAGCCAATGATCAACCTGATGTTGGCCTCTGGCTACAACATCACCTCGATCATCCGGAACAACCGCAAGAGTCAGTTGTTTAGGGTCGGCGTTGCCGAGTGCCTGATGGAGAAGACGGTTCCTACCCGTCACTAACCTTTCATCCAAGGTTAAAAGGATGGACGTTTTTGGTTATCGTCGTCGGTAAAAGCCGACAAAAAACCATACTTTCCTTGTTTTTGTGTTATAATACAGTAGTAATTTTTATGGGTCATTAGCTCAGCTGGTTAGAGCACCTGCCTCTTAAGCAGGGTGTCCTGGGTTCAAGCCCCAGATGACCCTCCAAGTAGTATTTTAAAAGCACCTAGAAGGTGCTTTTTATTCTATTTATATTTTTAATGTCTAAAAACTATTTTAATTTTGCTAAATATTTTAAATTCTCGTTTTTTATTAATTTTGTAAATTAACAAATTAAAGATTACATCTGATCTTTCTTAGACGAAATAAAAATTCCCCATTGTCGAATAAGATATAGGATATTTTTTAATGGCAATTCTATTAAAAGATCCAAGATTATAGAAACTATGTTAAATCTTGAATATTTATCGGAAATCCATGAGCCTACCATTACAAAAGGCATATAAAGAAAATCTCTAATCAAAGTTTTTGCGTCTATTTCACCATATCCAACTTCTACTTCTCTGATATATCTAGATAGCCTAAAGCCCAAGAAGGAAGCTGTTGAAATAAAAATGAAGAAAATTCCAAGAGCTACAATATTAAATCCTAATTTCAAAAGTAACCAAATACACCAATAAATAGTAATTACAAAGAAAATCCAATAGAAAATATTAAAAATAAAGTTTAAAGTTTCAGAACCACGAGATTTATTTTTTCTACCAATTAATAAGCTACTTTCTTTTTTATAAAAGACCTTAATAATCTCATCTGTTAGATTCTTATAATTATAACTTTTTGGCATTGTTAAAGTGAAGCTGAGCAAAATCATATAAATTGGTGGAAATAATAGATTAATTATTAAAGGAAGCCACATTATATGATCATAGAAAAACAAATCATACGGAACTTCAATCGCTACACCAATAATTGTTTTAGTAATTAAAAGGAAAACTACGCTCTTTATAACACCATTTTTAACCAAGCGATCAATACCTAGATAAGTAGTTTTTATGGTGTTTTCATATTCACTCTTAAACTTATCTTTACTTTTTAAAATACTTGAAAGATCTTTGTCTTCTTCGACCATGCGCAATAAAATTCTAAATTTTGCGCCTTTTCTTGAAACATTCTTTTCGATTTCAAGACATTCAGATGAAGCGAAAATCTTATCTAGCTCCTGATTAAACTTAGCGTAAGATTCTTTATTTTTTAAAGACACTCTATATCTAGACAATAAATCTACACGAATTGTGCCATCGGTAGCCTTAATTAAAGATTTAGCTATAGCAACAAATAAAGTTAGATGAGCTTCTTTAATTGAATCAAAATATTTAACCTCTTCTTTAAAAGTAGTTGCAAAATATTCATAAGCAAGCTGAGCAACTGCCATTTTCTTATTATAAGGATAAAACAAATCTTCAATACGTGAAGCTAAAGGCTCTATAATCCAAGCTTTCTTAGTTTTAACGCCAACATTCATATCTTTATAAAGATTCCAATGCACATTAATAAGATCACTTAGATCTTGCATCATTGCTTCATTTACAAAGTCATTTTCAATATAACCAGAGAGCGTTAATTCTACGACCAATTCTTCAGCTGATCCTAAAATCCGCTCTTCATCACCAAGCAAAAATAAACGACTCAAAAATCTAGTAATTGCCTTCTGAAAAAGTGCATTTCCATCAGTATATTCAGCAGCATTCCTTAATTGTTCATAACCTAAAGAAATAGCCTTACCAACACCATCTACGTGAAAGGTGCTCTTATCTGCTCTGATCAACTCTTCCTGTTTTCTTAAGGCTTCTAAATTTGCAAGTTTTTCTAAAAAATTTTCACCGTATCTAGTAATCTCAGTCATACAAAAAGCATCTATTTAAACTTAGTATTATATAGCTTTATTTTAGAAGCCCACCTTCTGTAAATACTTCTACATAATCTTTATAAGTATATTTTTTGCCATAGCTATCGTCCTCGCTAGTTGGATAAAGAATATTCATATCAACTAGGCACTCTATCAACTTATAAGCTGATGGTCTACTATAACTAGTTTGGCTAATAACATCAGCAATACCTACAGTTGGCACTTTATAAAGAAAACGGATCATATCAAGTGCTTTAGGGGCCATATTTTTACCAAGCTCCTGAACCTTACGCATATCTCGTTCTCGTAGTTCCGTTATCCTTTTACATGTTTCGATAGACGAATTAGCAATATCTATCACACCATCTAGGAAAAACTCCACCCATTCTTCAATATTGCCATTTTCCGAGTGGTAGGCATTAAGTTTTTCATAGTAAATTTCTTGGTGTTTTTTAAAATACGTCGACAAATATAAAACAGGTGTTTCCAACAGTCCCTTATACCACAAAAACATTGTTACTAACATACGTCCTGTTCGGCCATTACCATCAAGAAATGGATGAATCGTTTCAAACTGAGCATGCAATAAGCCAGCTTTAATAAGTGGTAAATAGTCATCATCAGCATGAATGAATTTTTCCAAATCGTTTAAGGCTTGATTCATTTCATGAATAGGGGGAGGTACAAAACGTGCATTGTCCGGACGAGTGCCACCAATCCAGTTTTGCGTACGACGAAACTCGCCAGGAAAAGGATTATGGGTGTTGCGCGCACCGATCATAAGCTTTTCGTGTAACTCGCGAATAAAACGTAACGAGAATGGAAACTTTTTTGCTCGCTCCAATCCATAGTTAAGTGCATCGATATAATGCAAAATGTCATCAACATCTTGCGACAAATTATTACGCCGTTCAATATTTAATGCTTCAATTGCGTCAGAAATAGATGCCTGCGTACCTTCAATTTGACTTGAAGACGAAGCATCCTTACGGACAAACATTTCCAAAAAATAATCTCTATCTGGCAATAAAGCTGTGATACCATCTAATTTTCCCAAAAGTCGCATCGCTTCAGCATGCTTCTGCTGAATAGATGGCGAAAACACTAACATATCTTTTGGCGGAAATGGCTCCAAAATAAAAGCTTTAAAACCTTCTGGTTGGACTCTATAGATGCCAATTTTAGGATTTTTATTATTGGTTCCAGTCATATTATGTGATAATTTTAACACTTTTTGTTTACATCTCACATAGACATGTAAAGTTTTTTACGTTTTTCTTTACATCTCATGCAAACATGTAAAGTTTTTTGCCATTTTCTTTACATCTCCATATAAATTTCTAAGATTTCTATGTGAGGTAATGTTAAATCGTACCTTATTTATACAAAGTACCTATATTATTTTTAAAACCCAGAATGTTATAGACACATATACAAAAACGTCCTTTACATTTTCCGCTAATATTTTTTCACTTAATAATTTCATTTCTACCCAGGGACAAATCGTTCCTATGTAGAAAATCAATTATTTATCACATTTCATTATCTCCTTAGAATAATCTGTTGAACCTTTATTTTCTAATAAAACTTCAACTACATTAATTGTCAAAAAATACGATTAATTAACATAGAATAAATAAACTTTAGATATGTTTACGAATCCTTAACTAGCTCAAAATGGTTAACTCTAATTATTCACCCCTTACATAGACATGTGTAGTTAGTGTGATAGTATGTGTCGTTTATAAAGATTTTATTATTAAGTTTGGCCATAACATGTAAACGTTTTTGCCATTTTCGTTTACATCTACAACGAGCATGTAAACGTTTTGGGGTATTTTGTTTACATCTCACATAGACATGTAAAGTTTTTTGCGTTTTTCTTTACATCTATTGTAGACATGTAAAAATTTTTGCCATTTTCTTTACATCTTTACATAAATTTCTAAGATTTCTATGTGATGTAATACTAAATCGTACTTTGTTTATACAAAGTACCTATATTATTTTAATAACTAGAACCCAGAATGTTATGAACACATACACATTTTTTATTTTTACTCTGTTATCTGTTATAATCTATAGGCGAAATGCACCCGTAGCTCAGCGGATTAGAGCACTTGGCTTCGAACCAAGGGGTCGTAGGTTCGAATCCTGCCGGGTGTACCATTTATCTAGAATTATAAAAAACCTCATCTTAAAATGGGGTTTTTATTTTACTCTTTCAGTATTTTTCTACCCAATTTTCTATCTAAACGTCAATATCCAATTAAAAAACATTTAATGTTTTTCAAAAAATCTCTTAACACGTTCAGTTTTTGGATGATCCATAACCTCTTCTGGCGTACCGTTTTCAATAATTCTACCTTTGTCTAAGAACAAGATCCTATCACTAATATCTCTAGCGAATTTCATCTCATGTGTCACTATTATCATAGTGATGCCTTTTTTAGCGACTTTAGAGATAACATCTAGTACTTCCCCGATCATTTCTGGGTCTAATGCTGAAGTTGGCTCGTCAAAAAGCATAATCTTTGGTTCCATTGCAAGCGCTCTAGCAATCGCAACACGCTGTTTCTGTCCACCAGACAACTGCTTTGGCATTGCATCAGCTTTATCTGCTAACCCTACATCTCTTAATAGTTTCATAGCCATTTTTGTTGCTTTTTCATCAGACATCTTCCTGATTTTCTTAGGAGCTAACTTGATATTTTCAATAACACTCATATTAGGAAATAGGTTAAATTGCTGAAAAACCATTCCTACATTTTGGCGCAATTTATTAAGATCGACTGATTTATCTAAAATATTTATTCCATCTATATAAATCTCACCCGACGTTGGAGTCTCAAGCAAATTAATACATCTAAGTAAAGTAGATTTTCCCGATCCACTAGACCCTATTAGAGATACAACTTCTCCATCTTGAATCTCAATATCAATATCTTTTAAAACTTCGTTATCACCAAAGCGCTTCTTTAAATCTTTAATACTAATCATCTTTTAACCTCTTTTCTACACCAGACATTATCTTTGTAAAAATTGCAGTCAAGGTTAAGTACATCAAAGCTGCAGCAAATAAAGACTGAAATGCTGTTGCAGTCTGAAACCTAATGTTATCTGCCCCACGCATAATATCGCTCAACCCTATCCAACCGACAACTGAAGTCTCCTTTAATAGAGCAATAAATTCACTAATTAACGCTGGAAGAGAATTCTTAAAAGCTTGTGGCAAGATTACCAATCGCATAGCCTGAGAATAATTAAGCCCTAAAGATCTAGCAGCTTCCATTTGTCCAGAATCAATACTTTCAATACCACCACGAATAATCTCAGCAATATAAGCACCTGAATTAATACCAAAGGCAATTGCTGCCACAAGTAGTTTTGGCATAAATTGATAAGATCCAAACACTACATAGTACATAATTAAAAGCTGTACTAATAACGGGGTTCCTCTAATAATATCCACATAAATTTTAGCGATAAGCTTAAATATCTTAATTGGCGAAACTCTTAAAAGAGCAATAATCACACCAATAATCACACCAATAATTAACGAGTAGACTGTTAAGACCAATGTAATCTCAAGACCATGCCAAAGGTAAAGCCAACGTCCATCACCGAAAATAACCTCAAAAAAGCCCACTATTTTTTATC
Source organism: TM7 phylum sp. oral taxon 350 (assembly GCA_007845205.1). Lineage (GTDB taxonomy): Bacteria > Patescibacteriota > Saccharimonadia > Saccharimonadales > Saccharimonadaceae > SDRK01. Next base: position 8,770 of record SDRK01000008.1, on the reverse strand, counting down.
CTCACCATTTTTATTCTTATCATTAGAAAAATATTTGTCTAATAACTTCTGGTATCTACCATCTTTTTTCATATCGTCAATAACTTTATTAGCTTTTACTTGTAAATCTGAGTTGCCTTTTTTAATTGCAATAGCATATTGTTCATCACTTAAAGATCCAGTTAAAATCTTCAAATTATTAAAGTTATTAAGGTATCTATTCGCTGGCGCATCGTCTAAAATTACCGCATCTACGCCACCAGTACTTAATTCCTGCAAAACACTTGGGGCTGTTGGAAATTGTGACACTCTAACATTGTTAATCTTATTAGCCAATGTATCACCAGTAGTACCTAGCTGCACTCCTAAGTGTTTTCCCTCCAGCTGATATTTATTTCTTATATCACTGCCTTCTCTTACAATAATCTTCTGAGCGGCTGAATAATATGAATTAGAAAACAAGACATTCTTTTGTCTTTCAGGAGTTACTGACATACCGGCAATTGCCATATCAATCTGTCCAGAATCAAGTGCTGGAAGTAAACCATCGAAAGCCATATCTTCTATCTTTAATTCTTTGCCTAATTCTTTAGCAATTTCCTTTGCCAAATCTACATCAAAACCAACAACATTTTCCCCTTCTTTGTATTCAAAAGGTTTAAATCCGGCATTAGTACCCATTACTAAAACATTGGTGCTACCACCAATAATTCCATCTCTAGAAAAAATATCATAAGACATCCAAGCTATCATTAAAGAAAACAAGAAAAGGCCAAGCAGTAAACCTCTATTAAACATTTTGTTCTTCTTGTCCATTAGCTACATTATACCCCTTATGTTTATTTAACTACAAGGCAACATGTTTTTGAATAAAATCTTCTAATTGCGAAATATACTCTTGATCTTTAGTCTCAATTGCCACCTCTCTAGTTCCCATAAGTCCACTAGTTGCCATAAAATTATGTGAACCAGATAAAGCCACTTTTTCACCATTTTCCATTTCAAAAATAATTAACTTGCCATGTAAATATTTATCCCTTTTATAAAGCGTCTTGTGTCTTGATGACATCATTCCAAAAGAGATAATCAAACGATTAGACGCCGATGCATTACGCCAATGATTAAAATACATTTTGGTTTTCTTTTTGCGAAAAATTCTACTTAATTCACCAGTTGGACAATATTGCGATACAAAAACAATACGTTTAGCAGCTTTTGCTAAAGTACAAGCTCTCTTATAAATAATTGAATTAGCTACAAAACCACCATCAAAAAGGGCTGTCGATTTTTCATCTATCTTATAAGACCGACTACGAAAAGCTCCACCTATCCGCTCAGCTTTTAAAATCTTCTTGTGTTCTAAAATTACTTCTTTTGCTAGATTTTCATCCTTAAGCCAGAAAACGTAATCAACGTTGTTAAAGCTCTCATGATCTAAATTGACACCGCCAAAAATATAAACTTCATCATCTACCACAACCCATTTAGCATGTGTACGACCAAGCATTAAAAAGCTAGTTCTTCTACCAAGCCATTTAAAATTAATTCCGGCTCTAATTAATTGCCTCTCTAGACCAAACGATTGAAAAACTCTAGCCGATTGTTGTCTCAAAATGGTTAATTTAAAACCATCTGGTTCCATGTAAGTAAAACTATCAACACCGATTGAAATTTTTACACCTCTTTTTTTAGCATCACATAGTGCACTAGCTATAGCTTTAGCTTTGTCATCATCAGTCCTAAAAGTAGTTTCCACTATGAAAATATGTTTCTTAGCCTGATTAATTGACCTTATTAGCCTATCTGGATAATCAGAAGCATAAATCAACTGCGGTTTCTGAGTTGTCATCTTATATCAAGTATACTTTATCTTTTTAAAAGCTATTAATTAAATAGTCTTAATTTAAAGTAATTTAACTTTTAAGTTACAATCAAATTAATGAAAGATTACACTTTAAACCGTGGTGATGAAATCAGAGTCATTGCTCCGTCTGCCAGCCTCAAAGAAAAACTATCGCCTAGCAACAAAAGAGCTATTAAACGTCTTGAAAAATTAGGCTATAAAATAACTTTTTCAAAGAATTGCCACAAAAAAGATGAATTCTTAAGCACAGCCAAAGCAAAAGATCGAGCAGAAGATATAAATACGGCTATTAAAGATAAAAATGTTAAAGCTATTTTAGCTGCTAAGGGCGGCTGGTCTTCTAATGACTTATTAACCCTAATAGATTGGCAAGCTTTAAAAGAAAATAAAAAACCAATTATCGGTTTTTCAGATATCACTGCATTACTTAATGCCTCTTATAAAATGACAAAAATCATTAATATTCTAGGACCAACTTTTTCTACAATTGGCAAGAATGCGGATTATAAATACACTATAAACTCATTAAATGCTTTACTAACATCAGAAGAAACAATTACTATTCAAAAATCTAAAAATACTTATGAATATCACGAAGATCCAAGGAAAACTCCTTCGTATAAAGTTATAAGACACGGAAAAGCCGAAGGTATCTTACTTGGAGGAAATATCGGAACTTTCTTTTTACTTCAGGGAACTAAATTTCAACCAGATTTTAACAAACCATTCATCTTTGCTTTCGAAGACGACAATGAATCAGGTAAATACACTTTTTATGAATCAATTAGAAAATTAGAATCTTTATTGCAGCTCCCTGGTTTTAAAGATAATCTAGCCGGATTAATTATTGGTAGATACCAAAAATCGACAAGAATATCCAAGAATAAAGTCGAGAAAATGATTAACGACAAAATAGAAAAAGATATTCCTATTTTGTATGGATTAGATTTTGGGCATACCTTACCCCTACTTTCCCTACCAATTGGCGGAAAAGTAAGAATTGATACATCAGATTATCATAAATATCTAACAATCAATCTTTAGGAGGAATCATTAAAACTATTTCAGATATCAAAATAAAAGATTTGCTTTCCATGAAATTAGGCGGTGAAGCGAACAAACTAATAATTTTAGAGTCTGAAAAAGAAGTTGAAAAATTCTTTAAAACAAATAAAGATCCATTCATTGTAATTAGCGGTGGCTCCAATCTATTAATCGACGATAAATATTTCAATGGAAACATTATAAAAATAGATATTAAAGGTATTACTAAAACAGATCACAAAGAATATACTGTTTTAGAAATTGGAGCTGGTGAAGTTTTAGATAAAGTTATTAATTACAGCGTTAATTTAAATCTTTCTGGTATTGAAGCAATGAGTAAAATACCAGGATTAATTGGTGCAACACCAATCCAAAATGTTGGTGCTTATGGACAAGATATCTCACAAGTCCTTATTAGTCTTAAAGCCTATGATTTATCTACAAATAAAATCGTAGAGCTAAGCAATAAAGATTGTGAGTTTAGCTATAGACAATCTATTTTTAAAAATCCTAAGACAAGAAAACATTTAATTTTGTCGCTAAAGATTAAGCTATCTAAAAAGCCTTTAAAATCTGCTCCATATAAAGCTATTGAAGATTACTTAAAAAGAAATCAAATAGAAGATCTTTCACCACTATCTATTAGAGAAGCTGTTAGTAAAATTCGTGAAGAAAAGTTACCAGATCCACTCAAAATGCCTAATGTTGGATCATTTTACAAAAACCCAATTGTTAGTGAAGCTACTCTAAATAGATTGCTATCTAGATATGAAAACATGCCTTACTTTGAAGATAGCTCTAAAAACAGCAAAACCAAAAAATACAAATTAGCAGCCGGCTGGCTAATCGACCAAGCAGGACTTAAAGGTTACTCCAGATACGGCTTTATGATCTATCCCAAGAATGCCCTTGTTATCACTAAAATTAAAGATTCTACTAATTTTTGCGATCTAATGAAATTCTCTAAAATTATCACTAAAAAAGTTAAAGATCAATTTGGTATTGAACTTAAAATAGAACCAGAAATCTTCAACATTTAAATATCTTAAAAGTTATTAAACAATCAATTCTTAGAAAAATTAAAAGCAAAATACTGCTTTTTAAAATCATTCATGCTATATTTAACTCATGATGGAAGATTATAAAAAAAGAATTGGCAAATTAATTCTTGAAACAAGAAAATTAAGAAATCTCACACAAAATGAGCTAGCCGAAAAACTAGGCACTTCTCAAAGTGCTATTAATAGGATAGAAGCTGGTAAACAAAACGTCTCTCTTTCCATGATCGCTAAGATATCCGAAGTTTTATCTAGCGATATTATCCGTTTTAACTCAACAGGCGAAATTAGTTTTAAAATCCATGGTGGTAATAAGCTCCATGGATCAATTAAGGTTAATACTTCTAAAAATGCCGCCGTTGCCTTACTTTGTGCCAGTCTTTTAAATAAATCTTCTACTGTTTTGAAAAGAGTTGCAAAAATCGAAGAGGTCTATAGAATTATTGAAGTTTTAAATTCAATCGGTGTTAAAACTAAATGGATCAATAAAGATAAAGACCTAGAAATTACACCCCCTAAAGAACTAGACTTAGATGGTCTAAACGAAGAAGCTGCCAAAAAGACCAGATCGGTCATCATGTTATTTGGCCCATTGCTCCATTATAAGAAATCATTTAAATTACCTTACGCTGGTGGTTGCAATCTCGGAAAAAGAACTATTGAACCGCACCTCCAAGGCCTTAAACATTTTGGTTTAGATGTAAAAATCACTAAAGATCACTATGAAGCAAAAGTCTCCCCTACAAAAAAAGATGTAAAAATCGTACTATCAGAGCGTGGAGATACTGTTACTGAGAATATTTTAATGGCCGCTGCATTAAGTCCATATAAAACAACTATCGTTAACGCTTCGTCTAATTACATGGTTCAAGATCTTTGTTTTTATCTAATGAAACTTGGCGTTAAGATATCGGGGCTTGGCACAACAAAACTTGAAATAATCGGTAAAAACTCTATTGCAAAAAGAGTTGAATATGCAATTAGCGAAGACCCTATCGAAGCCATGAGTTTTATTGCTGCTGGCATTACAACAAAAAGTGAATTAGAAATAAAAAGATGTCCTATTGATTTTCTTGAAGTAGAGTTACAAACCCTGAGGAATATGGGGCAAAAATTAGAAATATCCGAAGAATATTTAGCAAATAATAACGCCACAAAATTAGTCGATATCAAAATACTTCCTTCCGATCTCACAGCTTTAAAAGATAAAATTGCACCGATGCCTTATCCAGGCCTTAATATAGACAATCTCCCCTTTTTTGCATTAATTGCTGCTTCAGCGAATGGTAGAACTCTAATTCATGACTGGGTCTATGAAAATCGCGCCATTTATTTAACCGAACTTGCAAAACTCAATGTCGATGTCGAACTTGTCGATCCACACAGAATATTCATATCTGGATGTACTAAATGGAAACCTACTGAGATAATTGCACCACCCGCACTTCGCCCAGCTGTAGTTATTATGCTAGGAATGTTAGCAGCTAACGGAACTAGCATTTTACGAAATATTTATTCAATCAACCGAGGCTACGAAGATTTCGCTAATCGGCTCAACAGTCTAGGAGCAAATATAGAGATAATTAGAGATATTTAGTTCCTAATTAATAAATTAGAAAAACTACTATTCAACATTAGCTACTTTTGCTTCGCCTTTATCATTCCAAGTTATTTTGCCAATTTGTTTTGCAAAAAACACATGACGATCTGCATCGGCTCCAGCTAAATCACAAGTATAGACTGTTAATCTTTTATCTTTTGTGCGAGCTTCAATCTCTACTGCATTAGGTCGAACAGATTTTATCTCATCTATCTCATAAACGTAGCGAATACCTTCATAATCCACATACACTCGATCCTTAACCTTCATATTCTCTATATGATAAAACGGTGATTTAGCCCTAGTAATCTCTGGGGTCCAGCCGATATCAAAACGATGCGCAGCTAAAACATAGTTACCACCATCTTTTGGATTGCCATTTTTGGGTACACGATTTAGTACGCCTTTATCTAAAGCAATTAATTCTGCTTTATACGAGTTATCTGAAGCAATCACGATTGGAAGATCAACAGCCATCTGTGGAATAATAATTTTATTAACAGACAATTCAGGACGAATAGTCGTTGTCTTTTTTAGGGTTTCTTCTTGTCTAGCAGGATAATTAATCTCTATATTAGGAGATAAAATATTAACTAACATATAGATACCAGCTAATAAACCACAAATAGGAATTAAGTAACAAAAGAAAGCAACAACTTTACTAAACTTATTTTTCTTTTTATTACTGTCTTTTGGCTCTTCCATACTAAATAAATTATATCTAATGCACTTCATTTTTTCAGGTATCGCTAAAGCTTAACTATGAAAAAATAAAAAGAAAAGAAAATTAAAATACAAAAAATAACAAAAATAAAAAAGAACCAAAGTTCTTTTATAAAATATGGGGCGAATAATGGGGCTCGAACCCACGGCCTCCGGTGCCACAAACCAGCGCTCTAACCAACTGAGCTATATTCGCCATAGCTGTAATTTCTCTGTTATCTTAGCATATTTTCAGATGAGTTACTAGATTTATGTCACCATTATGGCACAATAAAAACATTTAATCTAAGATAATAAATACCAAAGCTATGAAATCTTCACCTAAAAATTACATCATGCGATATAAAATAGCCAAAAACGGCTTAATTGCTCATGTCTACGAACATATAGCTGTCGATTATATAGATCATTTTTTATCAGACAAAGGCAAATATTTCTTTATAAGCTACTACCACAAAGCCTCTACATTTAATAACATGCTTTATCTTAAATGCACATTTTATTCCGAAGATATGAGGCAACTAGTCGAAGAAGCTTATAATACTTTCAATAATACCTATATTCCTCCAAAGACCATAAAAACAACCGCTAAACAAATCTCTAATGAATATAAAAGACCTTTGATCAAGCTTAATAGAAACTTCATAGAAGAAATTAATAGTCTTCACAAAGAACCTTGGCAAGATATGTTAAATCTTCCTGTTATTAAAAAGATAGATAAAATATCCGTAGCTAATCTTTTTGAAACTCCAAGTATTAAATACGGAAAATATAATCCAAAGCTATTTAAAATCATTAGAGTTTATTTAGAAATAAGCATTAAAACATATGAAGATGATAAAAAGAAAATATTATCCTTGCTATTAACGTATATTATTGGTTCTATTATCTGGGAGAAATTATACGAAGAATCTTACGTTTTTTATGGAAGTGGGTCAAACTTAAAACTATCGGATGAAAATGCGACAAGCTATTTTAATCTTACTTTTTCTAAAGATAGTACTGTCAATAAAGAAGATATTAAAACGTTCTTCGAGAATTATTTTAAGGAGCTACTTAAAGAACATAAAGACAAAAAAGATTCTAATTTAATAACCCAAATAAAAAATTTCCTTATATCATGCAAAGACCCTGAATTAACTGAATTTTATACTGATTTACTTTATGAAAAATCTAATTTTGTAATTGGCTCTAAAGGCTGGCAAGAATTAGCTGACGAAAAACTCATAAAAGAGTTACTACCAAAGATAAATATTAAATGCGAAGTAATATAAATAATAAATCTAAAAGAGCCAAGCCCACATATTCTCTAATATTTCTTTGATATTTTCTTCTGTAGCTACATTTTTAAATCCATCGCGTCCAATAACAATTCCTCCAGAAATTCTGTGAAAATCACCTATCGAAAAATTCCATAAAACAGATTCTTCATAGAAATCAGTTAAAGCTAATTTTATACTTTTAATGAAATCCTCATTTTTTGCCAAAGTTTCAACTATCTTTTTAAAAAACTTTTCGATTTTCTCTACATCTATTGACTCATCATACATAAATGAATTTAAATCACATTCAACTATTTTATAGCCTTCGTCCCACTTGAGTTCATCATCATAAAAGTCGAGTATCTTTTTAAGTTCTCTACGTATTTCAGACAACACTACTCTAATCACAAAAATAGCTAAAGCTTTCTTTGCTGGATTATTTTTATACACCAAATTATCTGCCTTCAAGAAAGGGGATACTTTTTTAAAAGCTTTTTCATCTCTTTTTGAAAATTTAATATCTGATAGTAGATTAATGATATCATCTGAAGTTAGATCGTTAGCTTTAAATATTCCTAATTCACTTTCAAGATTCCAAGCTAAATCATGGATCTTTTTGATTTTATCAACAACAGATTTCTTAACTTCAACAACAGGACATCTATATTCTATAGATATTCTTTTTATAGCTCGCTCTATTTCCTTAAAAGAAAATGAATGCTTATTTAGCGAGTCGTGTACCATATCAGAAATCTTACAAGTTTTTTTAGAAAAAGTTTTTAAAGCGATATAAACAACATCACCATAACCAACTCCAATAATTATGTAATCCGAAATATCATATAGACCATTTTGAGACAAATATTCTCTCATATAATCTAAAACCAATTCTTTATAGATAACCGCCAATAATTCATTAGAAGTTTTCTTCCAACGAATATTACTATCTGATGTAGTCTCCATAAATTCATTATAAAGCTAACACTTCACCCTAATAATAAATAGAAGAAAAAAGACAAATGAAAAAATAAAAAATCGCCCGCAGGCGAAAATAGGCTCGAGGTGCGAGGTCACAAGACCATTTTCTCTCGCCAATTCTTTGAGACAAATTAATCGTGGGAGAAAATATGTATTATAATTGTTCTATTTGCTTATAATTAAAACGCTTTAGCTCTAGCGCAATACCATTATATGTCTTTCCAGCTAATAATCCTCCGGCAATAAAATCTTCTTGTGTTAC
>SDRK01000037.1 GCA_007845205.1 TM7 phylum sp. oral taxon 350 | reverse complement strand
TGAGTGAAGAATCCGGAAATCGTGTATATTACACAACTAAAAATACACAAAACACTCCAGACAAGATTTCTCTAAGAAAATACGACCCAAAACTTCGAAAACATGTTACTTTTACAGAAACAAAGAAGAGCTTAGGCCGAAACGAAATCAAACCTCGAAAGAGTTAAATAATAGCCCAAATGGGCTATTATTTTTATCTTTTAATATTAGCTTTCGATACTTTGTCCATTTTACGTGCTAACCATACACCATTTTCTAGCATTGTTTCTAATAACTTTTTAGTAACTAATTGCTCCTTAGCATATAGGTATAAAGTTTTATTATCTAATTCAATATCCAAAGGTCTAATATGTGTTTCGATTATCGATAGCACTTCCTTGCTAAATAAATCTTCCATAATTAATGCATCAGACAATGTGCTGTAAACATGATAATACTTAGCGAAATTTGACGCTTCATCAGAGATAAAAAGTTCTTTTAGATTATGAAACTTTCCTAAAACTTCTTTTAAAAACACTTCTTTATGGTCTGTTGTTGCCATGATAACATGTGGTCTATTCTTATTTTTAAGTTCAATAGATAAGATCAAGAAACGATTTTCAAAAATCTTACCTTTATAAAACAATCGATTAATTCTTTTTACCAAAACCACATCATAACCATCGTAAGAGCCTATTAGGTAATCATAATCTTTATGATCTAAGCATAAAGTAAGTCCTTTAACTTTCATATCCTCTGATTTGTTATTTAAATTCTTAAACCAAATCAAACCATATTCTTTAGCAAAACTACTATACATTCTATCTTCTCGTTTACGACCTAAAAGATTTGCTTTCTTAAGATGTCTATTAAGATTTTGGTTTAATAAAGAAAGTTTCATCTAAACTCCTTTTGGGCTTATATAATCTAATAACGTTGCCACATATTCCGAGCTAGACCAGGTAAGTGGAGCCACTGATACATTTTTATTTAGCTCTGGATTATATTGTTCTGCGAGTATTGAGGTTTTCTCTTCCATTTTACTAGTCACCCAATCTAAAATCAGTTCAGCTTGTTCATCTTCTGTTTTTTCTAAGTAATATTGTGCCAACCACAAAGAAGAAACAAACCAATAATTTCCAGCATAAGATCCACTTGTTCTATAATAATTGTCATTCAAAAATCTTGGTACGCCAATATTCGTCTCTTGATTAAAAGTTCTTTTAATTGTCTCAAAACTACTAGCAATCTCATTCGAATCAGCAGAGAACAAACCAAACATAAACGAACCATAAAAAGATGAAACATCAATAGTTTTATCATAAGTAAGGTTGTTATTAACCTGTTTTATCGAACGATAAAACATTTTATTTTCTTTATCATATAAAACATTAGCAGCCTTTTTTATTTCTTCTGCCGCACTACGCCATATCACAGCCATCTTCTCATCATGAGCACTTTCAGCCAAACTACTAGCTAAGAGTAAAGAAGAATAAACAGCAGAAACTGTAAAAGTATTAATAACGAAATACTGTTCCCAAAGATCATAAGAAGGTTTAGGTAGTTTTAAATCATCATTAATATATGAAGTCATCCAATTTGCCATTGGCTTTATCATGGAATCATAAAACTCTTCTAATAAATCTTGTTTTTTATTTTCAAAATAAAATTGAGCGAACATATATACAACTAATGCCGTCTCATCTTCTTGAATAGGTGGAGCAATAGCCCCGTCTTTATGTAGGTATGGATGCCAACTAGAGCCAACTGATCCGTCTGCTAAATACTTATGCATCAAATAACCATTTGGATGCATTGCTTTTTTACAAAATCTAAAGAAATTGTATGGCTCTTCATAAAAACCTAAACGAATTAATGGCCATAATATAAAAGCACCGTCTCTTGGCCAACAGTAACAGTAAGCATCGCGATTACTTTTTAAAACAGAGTTATCACTAGAAGCAAGAATTGCTCCTGAATTATCTATTTGCGATTTTACCAACATCAAGCTTTGGATGAAATGATTTTTATATTTACTAGGTATTTGATCTGCTATCTTTTCAGCTGGTTTTAACCAAGACCTCCACCATTTTATTGTTAGCTCCTGTCTATTATAAGCACCATCTTCTAAAATTTTATTATGAACGTCTAGTGCATCTCGCATATTCGTTCCGGCAGAGATCCAATAATTTACTATCATTTCTTCATTAAATGCCACGTCTTTTTTGAAGCGCATTATTGAATCAACTTGGCCATGCTCGACATTACTCATAGATAATTCGCCATCATCAGCATCTCTATAAGAACCCTCTAAACCTTCGATACCAAATAAGCCGATAGAATATTGATCAAAAGGCTTATCATCCATTATTCCGCTAGCAATAAAAACTCGATGCCCCTTATAATGCCTAATTGCTTTAGAACTAGGTAAATATTGAGCTGTATCCATGTTAGAGACAGCTTCGCCTATCACAAACGCCTGATGCATAAATAAACGAATATCTCTAGTTTTATCATCAAGATTAGTTATCTTTATATTTCTAATAAAAGCATTTAATTTTACATCAATAAAATCATTAAAAACAATCTTAATCTTTAAATTATTATTAATAGCAATAATTTCATCAATTAAAGAATCTTTAAAATAAGAAAATTTAAATTTCCAATTATTATCAGTTAGTAAATAACTAGTGACGCCATCCACACGAATAGCTATCTGATGCACAGAATTATCCACTAATGTATGATTTT
>SDRK01000007.1 GCA_007845205.1 TM7 phylum sp. oral taxon 350 | reverse complement strand
ATATCATCTTGTTAGCCTATTCTAAAGAATCTTTTGATGTATTAAGAAGAGCATTAGACGATTTCGACAAGTCTTTTCAAGCTTCATCCCAAGATCTAGGAAACATCATAAAAGAAACAGGAATTATTTTTAATAGACCCATATCTAAAATAGATGAGGAGTTAATAATAAAAATAAAAGAGCTTCATCAAGAGCCTTGGAAAAGCATCACTTCTTTACCAACTATAGATCTTAAAGATAAAGATTTGTTATCTAAAAATGATTTAGCAATCAACTCTTTTTATGAGGAAGAAAATAAGGATGCTTTTAATCAAATAACTATTGACTTTAAAGTAAATAATAAATTATATAAATCCCATCCAGCACGAAAAGCTTTAGCTGTACTACTAACTCAAGCTATTTCGATGAATTTAAGAGAATATTTACATCAAAAATATATCTTTTATCTAAAAGATTCTAGTTGGGATAGAGGCGCAAAAATCGTTAATTACCAAGAATCTCTATCTTTTTATAAAAAGAATATGCCCGAAAAATCTGAGCTTCAAAAGACCTGCAATGATTTTATAAAGAACCTCGTAAAAAATCCTACTAATGATTACAGCGATTTTGTGATAAACACAAAGAAACTACTAGAAGGAGACTATGAATATGCTAAAGATTATTTCTTTAATGTAGGAGAAATGCATAGAATTACATACGATATCATTATTGGAAATAAAGGTTGGATATCGGTTGCGGACGAAGAAATGATTAAAAAAATAATTCTTAATACAGTCATTAGGTGTAATTAACTATGAGAACCATGGATAAACGTTTTAAAAAATCAGAAAATGGATTAATTGCTCATATTTATGAGCATATTTCTGTGAATCATGTTGAAAATTACCTATTAAGTAAAGGATTTTTTGACTCAGTAGATTTCAGATCCTGGGGCAGTACCTATGATGAAACTCTAGGTAATACTTTTGAGTATTACGATGAAAAGGTTTATGAAGAGATCAAAAAAGCTTACCTAGCTTTTGATAAAACCACCATCCCATACGAAGATATTAAATGGGCAGCAAAAGAAATTGCTATTGAATACAGACGACCGCTTATTAAAATAAATCGATCTATTACAAAAGAAATCGATAAATTGCATCAAATTCCTTGGCAAGATATTGAAGATCTACCTGCAATTAGAGGAACCTATAGTATTTCAGGTAGAACAGTCTACTCCACACCTAATATTTATTATGGAAATGAAAATGTTAATTATTTTAATAGAATCACTGTTAAGATCGAAATTAAAGATACGTTATACAAAAACTGTCTAGAAAAGAAAGCATTATCTGCCTTGTTAATTCAAATACTTAATATGAATCTTATTCAACATCTACGTAATCGATATGTATTATATGATAATGCTGGTAGCTGGAACAATGAAAATAATACAATTAGCCACAAAACCAATTTCTCTTTTTTAAAAACCAATAGACCTTCTCAAGAAGATTTTCAAAAGACTTGTAATGATTTTCTAAGTCATCTAATTAATGATGACAATAAAGAAGAATATAGTCCTTTTGTTTTAAGAGTGAAGCACTTATTAAAAGAACATTATAAAGACTTTGAAAACTTTTACTTTGGTTTAAGAAAACTAAGTGATATCACAGACGGCATTTTGATTGGTCCTAAGGGCTGGAACTCAGTTGCAGACGAAGAAATCATAAAAGAGCTTCTTCTTGGTGCAACTATATCTTGCGAATATGGGGATAATTTAATATCTGGTAGAGACTAAACATTCATGAAACGTCTATAATAATTACATATGGATATTTCATTTCAAGAACAACTAGATAAATTAAATAATGAACAAAGAAAAGCTGTCGAAAATATAGACGGCGCTTATTTAGTTTTGGCAGGACCAGGAACAGGAAAAACACAACTATTATCTCTAAGAGCAGCTAACATTCTTAAAAAAGCCGATGTATCACCAGACAATATTCTTTGTTTAACTTTTACCGAAGCTGGTTGTGAAGAAATGAGCAGTCGCCTAGAGAAAATGGCCGGAAAAGAAGGACAGAAGATCAATGTCTTTACTTTTCATGGGCTGGCTGGAATGATCCGCAACCAATATCCAAAATACTTTAATGACGGTGTTACTTTTCATCATCTAGACAAACTAAAACAACTTGAAATCATAGACGAAGTAATTAAATCTTTAGAGGGCGATTCAATCTTAAAACAATTTGATAAACAAACAGGCTTTTATGTTCATCGAGATTCTTTGATTCAAAGATTTAATGAAATCAAAAAAAGTACTTATACTCCATCTGAGATTAGAGAAGTTATTAAAGATAATTTAAGAGAAGCTGATATCATAGAATCGCTATTTATAGATATAGTAACCAAAAGATATCAAGACTATGAAAAACCAGCAAAAGAGAATTATTATCGAGCATTTAGTAATGCTTTAGACAAACTAAAAAACGAAATACCAGAACATGAAGTAATAAAAAACATTCCTAATATCACCAGAACATTTATTACTGAATTAGAAGAAGTAATAGATGAAGCTAGTGAAAATAACTATAGCGTCAAGCATATTAATAATTTCAAGAAAAAATGGTTTAACGAAAAAGAATGTTCTCTTAGAAAATCCAGCGAACTTTTCTTACAAGTTTTAGATTGTTATGAAAAATATTCTGAAATCCTAGAAGAAAAGGGTTACTATACTTTTGACGATATGATTCGTGATGCAATTCACGCGATTGAAAATAATCCAGATCTTAAATACGATCTTTTGGAGCGTTTCCAATTCATTATGGTAGATGAATTTCAGGATACTTCAATTGCACAGCTACGCTTCATCTATTCATTAGTAGACGATAATTCTTTAGATGGAGATCCAAATATTTTAGCCGTCGGTGATGATGACCAAGGTATCTATAGCTTCCAAGGTGCGGATAGCTCCAACATGAAAGATTTTATAAAACATTTTAAAAATCCAAAGATTATTACTCTAAAAGAAAATTATCGCTCCAGTCAAAGCATTTTAGATAAATCCTATGAAGTTATAAAGGATTCTTCAAATAATAGAATGGAAAAAGAACATGATGACATTAGTAAAAATCTAACCTCTTCTGGAATCAATAAAGATTATCCTGACATTTTTTCATTCATAGCTTATCCAAATAAAGAAACAGAGTATTTAAAAATAGCAGAAGACATTAAAAAACGCATAAACGATGGAACATCTCCAAACTCAATAGCAATTATTTCAAGAAAGCATAGTGAATTAAATGAAGTACTGCCTTATTTAGTTAACAAAAAAATTAAAACTAATTACAAAAGAAGTAAAAATGTTTTTTCTAACGAAATTGTTAAGCTAATTTATAATTTATCCTTAATAACTGAATATCTTGTAAAAGATATCAACTCTTTAGCCGATCCTTTAATTTCTAAAGAGCTATTTAATCCTGCTTGGTCGTATGATACTGAAAATATTCTAGCCATTTTAAAAAATAGTAATAAAAACAGAACAAGCATCCTAAAAGAATTAGAAAAATCATTAGAATATGAAAGATTCTTAAAATATCTTAAAAACCTACAAGTAGCTTGGATAAAAGAACTACCTCTTGAACAATTCATAGATATTCTTTTAGGATCTAAAGCAAACTTAGAAGAGCAAAAAGAAGATATTAAAATAAATTTCGATCAAAAAGGTACTGCTCCTTACTTTAATTATTATTTCTCAGAAGAAAACCTAAAAAATAACCCAGGTGATTATATTGATTATCTAGAAGCAATACGCAAAATTCGAGATTCCGTAAAATCTTATGAAAATAAAAACTATGTAACAATCCAAAATTTTGTCGATTACTATAAAAAAGCTCAAAGCCTAAATCTTAATGACAATCTTTCAACAGAAGAGAATATCGGTAAAAATATTTCAGACATGATCAATCTAACAACCGCTCATGGTGCTAAAGGGTTAGAATATGACATTGTCTATATCTTAAACGCAAATAATAAAACTTGGGATAAAACCAAATCTACACCAAACAAATTAAACTTTTATCCAGATAACTTACACTTATCTCAAAAAGATGCCGAAGGTGAAGAAGTCAGACTATTTTACGTTGCCATGACTAGAGCTAAAAAAGAATTAATTATCTGTAATTCATCTGTAGACAAAGAAACAGCAGCACTTCCAGGATTCTTAGTAGATTTATCTTGGAGCAATAATTACAAAATCGCTCCTGAACTCAATTCAACCGAGCTTATTACTATTGAAGAAAACAAATGGGATGAACCAATTCTAAAATTACCAGAAGAAACATTAAAAGATTTTCTAAAAGAAAGATTAGAAAACTTTTCTTTAAATGCTACCAGCTTTACCAATTTAATAATTGCAAATCCTTATGACAAAGATCCAGGCTGGAACTTCATGTTAAACAGCTTATTACATTTTCCATTCGCTCCAACTCCAATTACCGAATATGGTACAGCCGTGCACTCAGTTTTTGAATGGATTATTAATAATCAAGAAAGCGGAGAATACCCAAGTCTAAATAGAATCTGGGAGAGAGTAAATTCCTTAATAGATGACTCCATTATGTCTTCAAAAGAAAAAGAACTATATAAAGAACAAGCAAAAAACAAATTAGAAAAAATATTTTCTAATTTAGAAGATTATTTAGACCATGATTTCGTTACAGAGTATGATCTCTCCAAAGAAAAAATCATCTTTGATGGACAAAAAATTTCCGGTCGTTTAGATGCCATTAAGGTTGATAAAAAGCAAAAAACCATAGAAATTATTGATTATAAAACGGGAACCGGTTTCGAGGAATTTCCAAAGAGAATTAATGCCAACACTAAACAATTAAAGTATCTATTTCAATTGTTATTTTATCGGTTACTAGTTGAGAACTCTTCCGAATTTAAAGATTATAAAGTAACAACCGGAAGAATGATTTTCGTAGAAGAGAGTAAGGGAATAATAACCGTGCCAAGTATTAATTACGATGAATATGAAGATTTGTATGAATTAACAAAAACCCTCGTAAGTAAAATCAGCAAATTAATAAAATCCTTGAAAATCCGTGATTTACCAACCAATAATGGCTACATAGTACTAAAAACGATTGAAGATCAGATTAACTTTATCGAAGAATATGATATATAATGTTTTAGATGAATAATATCTGGGATCAAAATAGGCCAATCTTTATTCTAGCTCCAATGGAAGCGGTAACTGACGTTGTTTTTCGTCACATCATTAAAAGGGCAGCTAGTCCAGATATCTTCTTTTCAGAGTTTACCAATGCCACAGCTTGGTATCGAGCTGGAGATAAAGCTACAGGCGGACGACTTATAAAGACTTCAGATGAGACCAATCTAATCGCCCAATTATGGGGAACGGATGCTGAGTCTATGAGCCATTTTGCAAAACATATAAAAGAATTAGGATTTGCTGGTATCGATATTAATATGGGTTGCCCAGATAAATCAGCTATTAAAAGTGGCGGTGGAGCGGCCATGATTAAAAACCCATTACTTGCAGCCAAGATAATTGAAGCTGCCAAAGTGACCGATCTACCAGTTAGCGTTAAAACCAGAATAGGTTATTCATCACTCGATGAAATGGAAAATTGGATCAGTACTTTATTAAAGCAGAATTTAATAGCACTAACCGTCCACTTGAGAACAAAAAAAGAAATGAGCAAAGTTCCTGCCCATTATGAATTAATACCTAAGATTATAGAGCTTAGAGATGAATTATCGCCTAGCACCAAGTTAATTTGGAATGGCGATATCAAAAACTATAAAGAAGGAATATCCCTGCTAAATAAATATGGTGGCGATGGCATCATGATCGGTAGAGGTGTTTTTACCAATCCTTTTGCTTTTGAAAAAGAAGAAAGAATCCATTCAAAAAAAGAACTACTGGACTTACTCTTTTTACAACTAGACCTTTACGATAAATATCAAACTAAACTTAATAGGCCATTCGACACACTAAAAAGATACTTCAAAATTTATATCAGAGATTTCGACGGTGCTAGTGAACTTCGCAATGAGCTCATGACAAAAGCAAAGTCAACAGACGATACAAGAGAAATTATTAATAATTTTCTAAATACTAAAATAGATCAAAAAACATAAAAGATAAGACCTCATCAAGGCCTTATCTTTTTATTATCATCTTTTATTAACGACGCTTACGACGTTTAAGCTCTGAAACTTTAAGTTTTAGATGTGAACGTTGCAACAATTTATGTGCATTTTCAAGTTCAATACGACTAGTAGCACCATTTTTTAATTCCTCAGCACGCCTCAAGGCTTCTTTAGCATCAGCCTCAACAATCTCATCATCAGACTCAGCTTCGTCAACCAAAATAATCACACTTTCTTGGTTAATCTTTACGACGCCACCGTAAATAGCAAAAAATGTTTTCTGGTCGTCACTATCTCCTTTATGATGACGTACTTGGAGCACTCCAAGAGTTGCCATAGTAACTAATGCTTCGTGACTAGGAAAAACCGTAATTTCACCATCTTCGGTAGGAATTGTTACAGAATAAATTTCTTCATCCGCTTTAATACCATCTAGCGTTACTAACTGTAATCGCATATTCTAGCCCTTCTTTGCACTTAGGCTACCATTAACCATGTAAAACCAACTCTCGGGTTTATCATCATACTTACCAGCTAAAATATCCGAAGCGTCTTTAATTGAATCCTTAAGCTCAACATAACATCCTGGATTTCCTGTAAATCCTTCAGCGACATGGAATGGTTGAGATAAGAATCTCTGCAATCTACGAGCTCGACCTACTACTTGCTTTTGTTCATCAGTTAGCTCTTCCATACCTAAAATTGCAATAATATCCTGAAGATCCTTATATTCTTGCAAAACTCTTTGCACCTCTCTAGCAACCCGATAATGCTCTTCACCAATAACCTCTGGATCCAAAATTGTAGAAGATGAATTTAAAGCATCAACAGCTGGATAAATACCAATTTCTGTTAAAGCACGATCTAGCACAATTGTTGAATCAAGATGAGAGAAGGTTGCTGCTGGTGCTGGGTCAGTTAAGTCGTCTGCTGGCACATAAACTGCTTGAACCGATGTCACAGATCCGGTTTTAGTTGAAGTAATCCTTTCTTGCAAAGCACCCATTTCTTGTTGCAAATTTGGCTGGTAACCAACAGCGGATGGCAACCTTCCAAGTAAAGCAGATACTTCAGATCCTGCTTGAGTAAAACGGAAAATATTATCAATAAATAAAAGCACATCTTTTCCTTGATCTCTAAAGGCCTCTGCCATAGTAAGCCCACTTAAAGCAACTCGAAGACGAGCTCCAGGAGGTTCGTTCATTTGTCCAAAGACTAAAGAAGTCTTATCTAATACTCCCGTATCTTTCATTTCACCATAGAGGTCATTACCTTCACGGGTTCTTTCACCAACTCCAGCGAAAACTGAATTTCCTTCATGGAATTTAGCAATATTAGCGATCAATTCCTGGATCAACACAGTTTTTCCAACTCCAGCTCCACCGAATAATCCAACCTTACCACCCTTAGTAATAGGTGCGATTAGATCAATAACCTTAATACCAGTCTCTAATACTTCAACCTTATCCGATTGTTCAGTTAAAGGTGGTGGATCACGATGAATACTAGCACGCCTAATATTTTTATCTAGTGGTTTATTATCTATTGGATCTCCCACTACGTTAAACATTCTTCCCATAGTTTCAGGACCAACAGGAACACTAATTGGCGCATTAGTATTTATAACTTTATCCCCACGTTCTACCCCAGTAGTATCTGTAAGAGCAATTGCTCTTACAGTTGTTTTATTTAGGTGCTGAGCAACCTCTAAAGTGATTTTTTGCTCACCTCTATCTATTATCAATGCATCGTAGATTGCTGGTAGTTTGCTATCGACAGGGAATTCTACGTCAACAACCACACCAACAATTTGAGATACTTTTCCAAAATCATTTTTCATCTCGATCTCCATATTAATTATTAAGTGCCTCTACACCACTAGAAATTTCCGTTAGTTCTTGCGTAATGCTACCTTGCCTTGCTTTATTCATTGCTAGCGTTAAATCGTCAATCAAATCATTAGCGTTATCCGTAGCATTCTTCATAGCAAGCATTCGCATACTGTGTTCAGACGCTTTTGCATCTAAAAGAGCATGTTGTAGCCAAGCAATTAATAGACGTTCTGCAATATTATCAATCACAAAATCGACGCTTGGTTCAAATTTGGCCGACAATAAATCATTAGTTGACACATCGTCTTTAGTCTCAATGAATAATTCTTGTCCAGCTGGTAACAACCTCTCAACTAATACTTGCTGCTTAATAGGGGATTCAAACTTTGTATAAAGTACATCTACCGCATCAATCTCTCCGGATTTAAAGCGATCAATTGCTGGTTGAATAATACTAATACGCTCTTTTTGCGATGGAACATCATCTGAAGCACCCTCATAAACACCAACGACTTCAATATTTTTTAGTTTTGTAATAAAAGATGCAGCTTTTCGTCCAACCGCAATTGTTTCAGTATCTATACCATTTTTCTTATCTTCATTAAGCTGATTCATATATTCTTTTAGAATATTTGTATTATATGCACCAGCTAAACCCTTATCTGAAGAAATAACAATGATCAAGCGCTTTTTTACTTCACGCTCTCTAAAAAGAATATGGTCATTAGTCTGATTTAATCTATATAGATATCCTAAAATTTGCTTAGCAACATCTGTATAAGGATTGGTAATTATTGCCGATTTTTGAGAACGGCGCATTTTACTTGCGGCTACAAGTTGCATAGCTTTAGTAATTTGCCTAGTACTTTTTACTGAACGGACTCTAGTTTTTAGTTGTCTTGTAGAAGCTGGCATGTTTAACCTTTATATTCCGAAGCAACCTCTTTTGCAGCTTCCTTAATAGTTTCTTTAACTTTATCGTCTGGTTTTGTACCAGTATTTAAAGTATCGATAAGCTTTTTATGCTTCTTTTTGACATAAGAGAGAAGAGCGGTCCTTGCTTCCTGAATTTTAGCAACTGGCACTTCATTAAATAATCCTTCTGTAACGGCATAAATACTGACATATTGCTCCCATATTGATAGAGGACTAAATTGTGCCTGTTTTAGTATTTCTGTTAATCTTTGACCAAGTTCAATCTGACTCTTAGTGTCTTTATCTAAATCCGATCCAAACTGAGCAAAAGAAGCCAGCTCTCTAAATTGAGCTAATTTCATTCGAAGATCTCCTGACACGCTCTTAATTGCTTTAGTCTGAGCCGATCCACCAACACGTGATACCGAAAGACCAACGGAAATTGCTGGACGTAGTCCCTGATAGAACAAATCAGTTTCAAGAAATATCTGACCATCAGTAATTGAAATAACGTTAGTTGGAATATATGCCGAGATATCTCCAGCTTGCGTCTCAATAATTGGTAGAGCAGTCAAGGAACCTCCTCCAAGATCATCAGATAACTTTGCACTTCTTTCAAGCAATCTTGAATGTAAGTAGAAAACATCTCCAGGATAAGCTTCTCGTCCAGGTGGGCGACGTAATAGTAATGACATCTGACGATAAGCTACCGCATGTTTAGATAGGTCATCATAAATAATTAGAGCATGCTTTTTATTATCTCTAAAGTATTCACCCATTGCTGTGGCAGCGTATGGAGCAAGATATAGTAAACTTGCTGGATCAGATGCTGAAGTTGCTACAATAATCGTCTGTTTTAAAACACCTTCTTCTTTCAAGCGATCAATCAAACTTGCAACTTTTGACAATTTTTGACCAATAGCTACATAAATATTAACCACTCCGGTATTTTGCTTTGCTTGGTTAATCATCGTATCAATCGCAATAGCCGTCTTACCAGTCTGACGATCACCAATAATCAATTCACGCTGACCTCGGCCAATTGGCACCATAGCATCTATAGATAAAATACCCGTCATTAAAGGTTCATTAACCGACTGACGACCCATTACGCCAATTGCTGGTTTTTCAACTAAACCGGTTTGCTTAGTCTTAATTTCAGGTCCACCATCTAGTGGTCTTCCTAATGGATCAACAACCCGACCAAGTAGCTCTTCGCCAACAGGCACTTCTAATGCTTTACCAGTTAGCCTAACTTTAGCACCAGCTCGTACCTTAGATTCACTATCTAAAAGTACCGCACCAATTTCATCTTCCATAAGATTTAAGGCAAACGCTTCAGATACGCCGTCATCAGTTTCAATTTCAAGCATCTCTGAATATCCTGCTTTACTTAGGCCATGAATCCATGCCACACCATCGCCGACACGAATGACTATTCCGACCTTCTCTAAACCTTCCGTCTGCTCAATCTTATTAATTGCTCGACGTAGCTCATCCGAGAGGTCTTTTACAGAAATATTTGTCATCTATTTCCTCTCTTTATACACTTTTTCTTAGCATTAATAATTTATGAGAAATTGTAGCGTCCATTAGTTCATCGGCGATTTCTAATTTATAACCGCCAATAATGCTTTTATCAATCTTCTCACGTAGTTCAACACTTTTAGCTGATTTTACTTTTTTAATACAATCTATAATTGCTTGCTTTTGGTCTTCATCTAACTTATCAGCTACCGTTAATTCACCAACATAATAGCCCTTTTCAGACAACAATCGATTTACCATATAAATCAATAAATCGAATTCTTTAGTCCTTCCAGTTTCAATTAGATAATTAGCGACCGCATAAATAGCCTCGCGTCTTTTTTCTTCAGATCTAAATGCTGAATAAACAATATATTCTGCTAATTGCTTTCTTGAATATTTATTCATCATTTTTTCTTAGATCCTCAAGACTCTTTTCGACCAATTTCTTATCAACCTTTTTATCTAAAACATTTTTAGTAACTTTTTCGGTAGCAAGAATTACTAAATCGATTACTTCTTTTCTGAGGCTCTCTCTAGCAGCTTTGATGTCGCGCTCTATTTGTTCTTTTGCGTTATCCAAGAGATCTTCCGAACGTTTTTTTGCTTTCTCATGAGCATCATCTGTAATCTGCGCAGCTTCATCTTTTGCTGTCTTTATAATAGCCAAAGAATCTCGTCTGGCTTTGTCTAACAGCTCTTTAACTTCAATCTCCGCTTCTTCAGCGCGTTTAGTTGCTTCATGAATTAGTTTATTAGATCGTTCAAGTTGTTCTTCATGTTGATCTAATAATTTAGAGATAGATGGATAAGCAAATTTTGCTAATATAAAAGCTAAAACTACAAAAGCTAGAATCTGTAAAATCAAACTAGTCCAATCAATGCCAAGCTTTACAAACATATTATTGTCTGTAAAGGCAAAATAGATTAATTGTCCTAGATACTCCATCTATGACCCCTAAATAAATCTTGCAATAATAGCTGCAATAACACCAATAATAGCTAAAGCGTCTGTAAATGAAATAGCAAGAATCATTACTGTTCGAATGTCATTAGCTTTTTCAGGATTTCGTCCAACAGCATTTAGTGCAGCGTTACTAATTACTGCAATAGCTATAGCAGCGAAAGATGCTGGAATAACATACGTTAGACCGAAGACTAGATTTTCCATTTATTTTTACTCCTTTAAATTAATTATTTTGTTTACTTGTTTTTATAACTTCACCTTCCATTTTTTGAGTATCAGAAGAAGAAGTTTCCGAATGTTCGAGGTGTGCTACACCAAGTGATGTAAAGATAGTAGTTAGCATAAAGAAAATGTAAGATTGAATCGCTCCAATAAACAATTCAAACAGGTAAAAAATCGGTAAAGCAATTGGCGATCCATAACCAGATAGAAAAGCTATCATCGTAATTAAAATCTCACCAGCAAAGACATTTCCGAACAATCGGAGAGTTAGGCTTATCATACGTGAGAATTCAGCAATAATCTCTAAAAGTCCTTCAAAAGCTCCAGCTGGATCAGTTAATGGATTTCTAATGTAACGACTTAGATTACCAAAAAATCCATGTACTTTTATTGCATATATTTGAGCTCCAACAATTGATACAATTGCAAGACCTAAAGTAAAGTTTAAATCGCTAGCAGGACCTCTAAAGAGATGCACCATATGGTCGCCATTTCCAACAGAAATAGTTCCAACTATTGGTAAAATACCTAAGTAATAAGAGATCATGATAAAGAAAAACATTGTTATAGGAATTGGCGCAACAATTCTTGCAATATTCCTATCAGGAATAATTTCAAAAACTTGTTTTCTTAAAGCAGAATAGATCCAAATGAATAAACGAGAAACGAAACCTCGTCTTTTCTGATTTTTTAATTCTTTAGAGATCTTTAAGAAAATAAAAGCAGTCAAAAAAAGGCTAAATATGTTTAAAATCATTGAGTTAGTAACTGGTATAAAACCGATCCTAAAAACCTCTTCTGCTGCAATATCAATATGTGGCGTGGCATTAGCAATTTGTAACAACATATTTTCCCTCTACTCTTTTAAAATACTACTTTTTCTTCTTAATTTGTAAATAAATTAAAAATATCGCTACTAAAAAGCCGATAACTAATCCAAAAAACAAATAATATTTAGATAAACTAAATACTTTAATTAAAATAATCGAGATAAAAAGCGAGGTTAGAGTGGGCAGAAAAATTCTTATAGATGTGCCAAAAATAATTTTTACAATCCATAAGAGACCAGTCTTTGCAGTATCTTGCTTTGTTGCGTCTGTCATTTCTGTCCTTTATATTTAAAATATATCAGAAATATTTTCATCATGCCAAGAAGAAACCCAAAAAATCCAAAAATTATAAGATTTACCGAAAACATTAATAAATCTTGCAAAAATAAAAAACGTTTTGAAACCGAAACCTTAGCAAAAAGAGAAGTGAAATTACAATCTCTGTTACATCCAGAAAATAATTATGATTTTTATAAATGTAATTATTGTCTTGGATTTCATCTAACTACTAAAAAATAGTATAATTATTAAGCATAAATATTATTATGGGGTTTAAGAATGGAAGAACCAAAAGTTACTGTTTATTCAACTAATTGGTGTGCCTTTTGCCACACAGAGAAGGAGTGGCTCGCGTCACTCGGTGTGCAATTTGTATCAAAAAATATTGAAGACGATCTTCAAGCAAAAGACGAAATGTTAGAAAAAGTCGGCGGAACATGGAGCGGTGTTCCAGTTACTGATATTAATGGTAATATTGTTATCGGCTTTAACCGACCTGAATTAGAAAAATTATTAACAGAAAACAATTTAATTCCTACAAACACGAATTAAATATATTAATTTTAAAATAGAAATATTTATGCAAAAGGATAGTGCTGCTATCCTTTTTACATTTATATCTCAACCACTTTTGCTTTTAACTTTTTAATAAAATAGCCATCGTGAGATACGAATAAAATAGCTCCGGAAAACTTATTTAATGCATTCTCAAGCTCTTCAATAGAAGGTAAGTCCAGATGATTGGTCGGTTCGTCTAGAATTAGTAGCTTAGGGTCATTAGCCAGCATTTGAATCAACTGAAAACGAGATTTCTGGCCACCAGATAATTTTCTAAGTAAAGTATTATGATCTTCTAAGGAAAATAGATAATCATTTAATAGTTTTCTAATCTTCTGATCCGATATGGAAAGATTAAGATCTAAATAACATTTTTCGATTGCCTGATAAAGTGGTAAATCAAGATAATCTTTTTCAATCTCCTGGTGATAAACACCGACATTAATAGTCGGATCGATCCAAAAGGATCCTTCATATAAAACAAAATCTGGATCAGCATTCTTTAAAAGAGCCTTGATAATCGTTGATTTACCTCGACCATTTCTACCACGAAGCTCTAATCTACCATGTTCTTCTAGAGAGAAAGATAGGTTTTCTTTTAAGATATTATCTTTATATCCAAAACTTACTTTATCTACTTTTAAAACATCTCTTTTAGATTTTGAATCATCATTTTTAATACTTAAACGAATATTCTTTGTCTTATATTTACTATATTGATCTGCTGTTTTGTAATTTACTTCCTTTAAAGAATTTTCATCAATCCAAAAGCTAGGTTTTTCTATTTTTAAAAGCTCATTTAATTCTTTAAAAGCTTTTTGCTCTAACATCTTAAAGCGATGAATCGTCGAAGGATTTCTCGACTTTTCTTTTAATCTCTTATATTCTGCGTGTTTAATTTTTAAATTAGCAATTCTTCTTTTGACATTTTCATAGTCATTCATCTCATTTGCGGTGGTAGAACTATTTTGTTTTAAATAAAAATCATAATTACCGTTATAGATCTTACTTTTGCCATCTTTAATTTCAACAATCTTATCTACAACTTTTAAAACATCCCGATCGTGTGAGACGATTAACATTGCTTGCTTCTTATTCTTTATAAATTCAATAAAATCACGTTTTGCCACATAATCCATATGATTAGTTGGCTCGTCAAAAAGTGCTAGATGTGTGTTTGAATGCATAACTTTAATGATTTCAACAATACGCTTCTGCCCACCAGATAAAGAAGCCAGCTTTCTATCTTCTAATCCAGGAATCTGAAAATTTTTAAACTCTTCACGAATTTTGTCTTCAACAGTAAAGTATCCTAAATTCGTAAAACGCTCCAAAGCTTTAGTATATTTATCTATTAGCTTTAAATCGTCATTCATAATGCTTGGATAATTCCTGATAATATTAGCTAGCTCCTTATGTTCTGGAAGTCCCTCCAAAACATAATCAATCACTGTCTGATCATCATTAAAATGTTCTTGCAAAGTCGATACCACAGATACACCTCGCCTAAAAATAACCTCACCATCATAATCTGAGTCTTTACCGGATAAGATATGAAGTAATGTAGACTTTCCAATACCGTTACGGCCTATCAAGGCAACCTTTTCATCATCATCGATCGAAAAATTGACATTAGAAAATAACGTCTTAGCTCCAAAAGACTTTTCAGAAATTCTAATATCACAGATCATAACAATAATTATACATTCGAAACTTTTAAATATTATCCCTAGATACAGTCTAATGGCCTCTATAAACTACTATTTTTAGTTATAATGAAAATGTGAAAAAACCTAGCACTAATCAAATTATTAATAGACGAGCCAGATTCGATTATTCCTTAGGCCAAGAAATTATTACTGGCATTTCTTTAACTGGGCCAGAAGTTAGAGCTGCACGTGATGCGCACGTTCAACTAAAAGGATCTTTTGTCACCATAAGGGACAATGAGCTTTGGCTTAATAACGCTAGTTTTTCTATTAAAAATAACGATAAAAATGCTAAAAGCAATCGCACTATTGATACAAGAGCTAGAAAACTGCTAGCAAAAAGGAAAGAGATAGATAAATTACAAAGCGAAAAAACATCAGGCATGTCTATCGTGCCAATCAAACTACTAAACGGCGGAAAATATATAAAGTTAGTTATTGCTCTTGGAAAAGGTAAAAAGGAATACGATAAAAGGGAAACTATTAAACGCCGAGATCAGAATCGAGAAACTTTAAGGACACTAAAGAACTATAGATGAAAATTTATTCATGGAATGTAAATGGTATTAGAGCAGTCGAAAAGAAAGGCGTGCTCGAAGTTTTTATTTCAAAAGAAAACCCAGATATTATTTGTTTTCAAGAAATTAAAGCCCACCCTGACCAACTAGATGAATTTTATAAAGACTA
Organism: TM7 phylum sp. oral taxon 350; assembly: GCA_007845205.1. Taxonomy (GTDB): domain Bacteria; phylum Patescibacteriota; class Saccharimonadia; order Saccharimonadales; family Saccharimonadaceae; genus SDRK01. The sequence continues at coordinate 5,545 of SDRK01000007.1, read as the reverse complement.
TGTAAAATATTGGAACCCAGCAAGAAAGAAAGGCTACGCTGGTACTTCAATATGGCTTAAAGAAAAGCCTTTAAACGTCACATATAATCTGCCTGAGGATATTGCAAAAGAATATAATCTGACAGAAGATACATATGGTGATCCTAATCAAGAAGGCCGAGTCATAACAGCGGAACTCACTAATTATTTTGTAGTAACAGTATATACGCCGAACTCTAAAGGTGATTTGTCTCGGCTTGAACTAAGACAGAAAAAATGGGATCCAGCATTTCTAAACTACGTTAAAAGGCTTGAAAAACATAAACCTGTAATTTTCTGTGGCGATCTAAATGTTGCCCATACCGAAATAGATCTTGCCAATCCTAAACCAAATAAGAATAAAAATGGCTTTACCATAGAAGAAAGATCGGGCATGGACAATATTATAAATTCCGATTTAATAGATAGTTTTAGACATTTTAATAAAGAGCCCAAAAATTACACTTGGTGGAGTCATTTTGCAAAATCAAGAGAGAGAAATGTTGGCTGGAGAATAGACTATTTTATTATTTCAAAAAGTCTACTTAAACATCTAAAATCTTCTGAAATTTTACCAAATTACATGGGATCGGATCATTGTCCAATCAAGATTGAAATGGATAATTAGATATTAATTATATTAATTAACAAAACACAGTAAATACGAATCAAGATGAGAGAAGAATACTGGAAAATTCAAAAGCCTGATCAAACTTTATATGAAGATATTCTATGGAATAAGCCTGTTAGAAAAGATCAAACTAATGCCATTGGCATTATTGGTGGATCAAAATCAGGCTTCATGGCAGTCAATCTAGCTTACAGTATCTGTCAAAAGACAGTTATCTCAGATATTAAGATTCTTGTTCCAGATGTCTTAAGAAAAATTATTCCATCTAACATTCCAGATATAGTTTTTGTGGATTCAACACCTCAAGGAGCGATTGCTAAAAAAGCAGAACCTGATATTTTTGCTTTTTCTAGTCTTACAAAAACTATTCTCTTAATTGGGGATAGTGGATTTAGTAGCGAAACTGGTATGTTATTTCAAAATTTGATCTTTAACGAATCTTTTAAGGACAAACACTTTATTATTACAAGAGATACCATAGATCTACTTTTATCCGACATTACAAAACTATTAGAGCGAGAAAACACTACTTTAGTGGTTACAATGTCGCAGCTTCAGAAAATCTTTACAAAAAGCTATTATCCAAAGATTATAACTTTTTCAATGCAGCTAAATGTTTTAGTAGAAATTCTACATAAATTTACAATCACTTATCCTATTAATATTGTCACTATCCATAGAGATACATTTATTGTTGCATCAAATGGAGAGATAGTTACCGAAGAAAAAGCGAATCAAATGAAACTCATAACTGGAGAATTAGCTGCAAAAGTTACTAGCTTTTTGTCTTGGAACGAATCTAATGAATTAAAAGCTCTAGCTACCGCTTTAAAATAAGATATTTAGATTTATACCTGTGCTAAAATAATAGAAGTTGAAAAACAACTAAAGTCTACAAGCCGCGGTGATGGAATTGGTAGACATGAGAGACTCAAAATCTCTTGAGCATTAGCTCGTGCCGGTTCAAGTCCGGCTCGCGGTACCAAATATTATTTTTATGAAGATCATAACAAAAATTACTATTTTAGAACTCACAGAAATGTCCAAGCGCATGTTTATGGAAATGGTAAAAGCTGATATCGATTAAAAACAAAAATAGAAATATTAAAAAACAAATTAAAGATCTTATCCTAAAGGCCATAGATGATTGATCACATTATAGACAAAGAAAAATGGCAATCTTTACCTCTTATAGAGCAACTCGGTAATATCGGAAGTGAAGTTGGTAGAACTTTTGCAGCCAAGAGAAGAGGCAATAAAGAAGCTATGGAAGGTGCTTTTTATCGAGGCCTAGACCTTATAGATATGACAGCTGAAAAGCTGGCCAAAGAAAAATCACCTAGATTAAAAGAACTGTTACGAGCTAGAGAAATTTTTGCAAGCCTTGAAGACGAAACAATAGAAAAATATTTCATGGATTATGCTTTAGCTGCTAGATATCAAAAGATGAAAGAGCAAGAAAAAGCAGAAAAGCTAAAATAGAACTAAGATAAAATAGAAAAAATTAAACAACTAAGACAATAAAAAGAACCATCGAAATGGTTCTTTTTTATCTATTAATTTGTTTCTATTAATTATCTTTTTGTTTTTCAAGTAAAGAATTACCCGTCATTTCTTTTGGTTTTTCAATACCAAAAATATCTAAGATTGTTGGTGCAATATCTCGAAGACCACCACCATCTTTTAAGGTAATATTATCTAAACCACAGACTAATACCGGCACTGGATTTGTGGTATGCGAAGTAATTGGCGTACCATCTTTATCTATCTCCTGTTCGGCATTACCATGGTCGGCAGTCATAATAGCTACGCCACCAGCATCAAGAGTTGCTTCAATGACATCGCTAACACAGCCATCTAGTACTTCAACACCTTTAATTACAGCATCATAGACACCCGTATGTCCTACCATATCAGCATTTGCATAATTCATAATAATAAGATCATACTTTTTAGATTGAATTGCCTTAATTGTTTCCTCATCAATCTTTTTAGCACTCATCTCTGGTTTTAAATCATAGGTAGCCACCTTAGGACTTGGAACTAAAATTCGATCTTCATTATTAAAAGGTTTTTCCTCACCGCCATTCATAAAATAAGTCACATGAGCATACTTTTCAGTCTCTGCAATATGTAATTGTGTTTTGCCAGCCTTAGATACCACTTCAGCTAAAGTATTTTTCATTTCCTGATCAGGAAATGCAACATCTGATTTTAATTCAGAATCATATTTAGCAATAGTTGCAAAAGTTAAATCTTTTACTATGCGTTTTCTATTAAAACCATCAAAAGATTCATCAATTAAAGCATGACTTAATTGTCTAGCTCTATCTGGTCTAAAATTGAAGAATATCGCACCATCGCCATCTTGAACAAAAACTCGTTCTTTATTCTTATCTAAAATCGACATTGGCTTTATAAATTCATCCGTAATGCCAGCATCATAGCTTTCTTTTACATAGTTAGTTAAGGAATCTCGTGTTTCAAATTCCTTTGACGTCATCATGTCATAAGCTTTTTCTATACGATCCCATCTGTTGTCTCGATCCATTGCATAGTATCTGCCGGCTACACCAACTATTTCGCCAACACCAAGCTTTTGTAGCTCTGGATAAACTTTATCTTCTAAATAATCTTTAAAACTACTTGGTTTTACATCGCGTCCATCTGAAAATGCATAAATATAAACATTTTCAATTCCCACAGTTTTTGCCATCTGGAGTAAAGCGAATAGAGTACCATCATAACTATGTACCCCACCACTAGACAGAAGCCCCATCAGATGTAAATTCTTACCATCTTGCTTGACCTTATTCATAACATTTAACAACACTTCGTTATTAAAAAATGTGCCTTCAGAAATTTCTTTTAACTGACGACTAAGCGGCTGTAATTTAATTCTTCCACTACCAATTGTTAGATGTCCAACTTCGGAGTTTCCAATTTGTCCTTTTGGCAAACCAACCGCTTCACCTGAAGCATTCAAAGTAGTATGTGGCCACTCTAATCTTAGTTCATTAAGTCTTGGTGTTTTGGCTTCTAAGATTGCATTACCATAAACTTCGGAAATCTCGCCCCATCCATCACAAATAATTAGAGTTATTGGTTTTTTATTATTCTTTTCCATATATCTTCAGTATAACAACATAAACTTAGGCTTCGAATAATTATCAATAATTTAAATATTGTATACTTATAAATAAAGGTTAAGCATAAAAAGACGTGACGTATCAAGATAATAATTCGCCATTATTAAAGAGAAGGCAAAAATTCAGAGACCTAATTAGGCCGAAAAAACCCGATATTATCAATCAGGCAATTATTAAAACTGATCACTCTCCAGCTTCTAATTACATTAGATCTCAAATTAACCAGGTCTATAAAAAACAAGAACAAAACAGCCAACCAAATTACACTTCTAACGTTTGTTTAAATCGCAAACAAGATTTATTAATGGATCCACAAAAGGCAAATAGCTCTTCTGAAATCAATGATGAAAAGCAAATCTATTCACACGACAAATCTGAAAATCAAAGAAACGATCTAACGCCAGAACAGAGTAAAGAATTATCTAAATACCATACTGCATGGCAAGAGTATTATCAGAAATATTATGCTAACTTCTACATGAACCAAGTAGAACATGCAAAAAATGAGTTTAATAGTCGTTATCTTGAAGCAGAAAAAGAGAAGTTAAATCTTGAAAATCAATTAAAAGATTTTGAAAACAATCCAAAAATATCAGAAGATGAAGAGCTATACAATCTACGACAAAAACTCTTAGGGAAAGTTCAAAAACAAGCAACAAAAGTTAAAAAATCACGTCATTTCATACCTTTGATGTCCGGTATTTTCGTAATGCTTTTTGTTGCATTTTTACAATATAACTCTATCTTACTTGGATTTGTACAAGCTTATATCGCACCAGGAAATGTTAATCCTCAAAATATTGTAGTCGATCCAACAAAAGATATTTCCGTATCGCCAGATCCATTGCTAATTATTCCAAACATTAATGTTAATGTTCCTGTTATTTATAATGTTGGAATCGATGAAAAATCCCAATTAGCAGCAATGGTTAATGGTGTGGCACAATTTAAAATTCCTGGAGCTAACGCCTTGCCAGGACAAAACGGGAATCTAGTATTATCTGGACATTCATCCAACGACCTTTTCGATAAAGGAAACTATAAATTTATCTTTGCTAAATTAGACAAATTAACAAAAGGTAATACTATCTACATTAATTATCAAGGCAAAAGATATACTTATTCAGTAACAGGTACGAAAGTTGTTACGCCAGATGATGTAAATTCCTTAAGATTAGGGAATGATAAACCAATGTTAACGCTTATTACTTGTACGCCTCTTGGAACATCCGAAAAGAGATTACTAGTCTATGCCGAACAAATCAATCCAGATCCTAAAGTTGCAAAAAAAGCTGACGATACACCAAGCTCTTTTGAAAAAGAAAAAGACAGTAATATGCCAGGTATTGGACAAACTATTTTGCAAAAACTATTTCATTTTTAGCACTTAAAATTAAGGAGAATTAATATGCCAACAGCTAAGAATAAAAAGCCAACCGAACATCTAATTATTATCGGGGCTATTGTAATTATAGTTTGTACCATCCTTGGCTTTATTACAGATCAAGCTCTAGAAGGTGTAGCAGCAGGCATTGTAACAGCGCTATTCTTCGTGCCAGGCCTTCATTTTTTAATTGGATCTAACGTCTCAAAAAAGCTTAAAAATAAACTATCACTTAAATCTAAAACTAAAAAATAACAAAGATAATAAAACAGAGAATAAAATATACAAAAAATAAAAATATATAAAAAATAAGGAGGTAATACCTCCTTATTTAATTTCCTTTTTATTTTTACTAACTTTTTT
>SDRK01000036.1 GCA_007845205.1 TM7 phylum sp. oral taxon 350 | reverse complement strand
AAGCTTCCTTTGAAGTTTTGATATCTACACCGACTACTAATACATCAGTAACATTAGTTTTTCTTGCTTCATCAAGAGCCTTAATACCATCTGGATAATCATCACATTGAATGTGACAATGCGAATCAATCATGTGAGATCCTAGGATCCTTAGTTTTAATATATTTTCTTTCAAATAATGGTATTAATGGCTCTGGCACTACACCATCTTTAAATAAATGTTCTATTTTATTTGCAGTATCTGGCAAGAAAGGTTTTAACTGCATTGAAATATTAAGCAACTCTTTTGCAGAAGTTGCTAGAATTTCCGAAAGATGATCTTTAGCATCTGGATTTGTTTCTAACTCTTTAGCAACTTTCCATGGTTTTACTTCATCTAAATATCTGTTTAGATTTTTAACTGCATTAAAAGCATCTTCAATAGCTTTATTAAATTCTAGATTTTTCATTGCCTGATGATAAATGCTTAAATCTTTTGCCCCAATCTTTTTGACATCACCAATAACACCTGCCTGGTAACGCAAAATCATTGAAGCTACCCGATGGACTAAATTACCTAAATCATTACAAAGCTCATTGTTATATAAAGTCTCAAACTTCTCATAAGTAAAATCACCATCATCTTGTGTTGGGATGTGACGTGAGAAAAAGTATCTAAAAGCGTCTAATCCATATTCTTTAATTAATTCAACTGGATCAACAACATTACCAAGGGATTTTGACATCTTTACATTATTAACATGTACATGACCATGGACTAATAAAGTTTTTGGCAGTGGCAAATCAAGCCCCATTAGCATTGCTGGCCAAATCGCTGCATGGAACCTTAAAATATCTTTTCCAATAACTTGTACATCTGCCGGCCAAAAATCTGCATATTCTGGTCTATCTGGGTAGCCAATTACTGTTATATAGTTGCTTAATGCATCTAGCCAAACATACATTACTTGCGTAGGGTCATTTGGAACCGGGATACCCCATTTTAGCTTTTCTACTGAGCGAGAAATTGAAATGTCAGTTAATCCATCTTTTAGCAAATTTAATATTTCAGTTTTACGATAATCTGGTAAAATTTTCATTTTTCCAGATTCAATAGCTTCTATGATTTTTGGACCAAAACTAGATAATTTGAAAAAGTAATTTTCATCTTCAACACGTTCGAAAGGTCTTTGGTGGTCTGGACAAATTCCATTATGTTCAGTAGCTTCAAGATCGGTGTAAAATCTTTCACAACCCACGCAATACCAACCAGAATATTTTGCTTTATAAATATAAGGAGATAATTTTTGCCATATATATTGCACAGCCCGCACGTGGTGTTCATCTGAAGTACGAATGAAATCAGTATATGTTGTCTGCATTAAGTCCATTAGATACTTAAAATTCACATAGGTCTGATCAGTATAAGTTTTTGCATCCAGTCCTAGTTCTTTTGCTTTTTGCTCAATTTTGTTTCCATGTTCGTCAGTACCCACCTGAAAACGGACATTAATATTTGGGTTCTTTTCCCTTTGATATCTTGCCCAAATATCCGCCAAAAGATAATCTAATGCATTACCGATATGTGGTTTTGCATTAACATATGGAATGGCTGTGGTTATATATAACTGCTTCTTCATCTATTAATAGTTTATAGCAAATCCAATATAATCTAAAATATAACTTTGCTTCAAACTATGAATTTTACAGTAAGAAAACAACCTTTCAGTCTAATAAAAGAAACCGCTATTTTTAATAACTATGAAAAAGATTTTTTAACAGCCACTTTAAAACCTTATAAGCTAAAAGAAGAAATAACTATTTATAACGGCAAACAAGAATTAATATTAAAAGTTATTTCAAAAAGTACACTGAATATTTCTCAAACTTTTTTCGTTTTCGATCAAAAGAATAATCAACTTGGGACTATAAAAAAAGATAATATTAATTCCTTATTCCTTTATGATAAATGGATTATTCTAGATAAAAACAAACAAGAGATTATTAAAATATTAGATTCCGATAAAACTTCAAGTATTTTAGAAAAATACGTACCCCTCTTTGAAATCTTACGTAAAAAAACATTCTTAATAGTGAATAAGAAAAACTTAGAAATTGGCACTATAAAAACCAATAGAGCTATATTCTTTAAAAAACTTAGTTGTGAAATAAAAAATCAACAAATAAAAGATCAACAAGAAGAAATAGATTCCAACCTCTTTTATGCATTAACTAGTTTATTAATCCTGCTTGAAGAATAAGATCATTTTTTAAATTTTCTTCGCATAAAAGATCGAAATCGTCTTTTTATTACAATCTTCTTATAATTCAAATAATCTCTGACCGCTATACACAAAGAATAGCAAGCATAAATTAATGCCATATAATAAAGTACTCTTTGCCAGAAAAACGCTGTGTTGTTATCAAAACCAAATAAAAACATCAAACCTGCAAGTAAAATACCTAGCACCATGTTTTTAAACATTAATCTAACATTGTCTTCTAAAAGACTAGTTTCTAAAGCGCTATTAATCCAATTACTTATTTCATGACTTTTTTCAATAAAATATTCATTGCTGTCTGTAACTGGCAAATCATCTTCCATTTTTAAACATTCATCTATCAAAAATTTTGCTTCTTTATATCTAACATCATAGTAATTGGTAAGTGCTAAAACTAGATTCGCCCGATGTTCCACCCAAGGTTCAAAAGCTCCAATTTTATCTAATTCGTTTCTTAAAATTTCAAATTTATCTGCAATAGCTTTTGTATCAGAAGACATCGTAGATTCCACATGAGACAATAAATCATAAAAGAGCTGTTCTGTATCTCTTAAAACTTTTGCCTCATTTCTATCCATAACCTTTATTTTAAAGCTTATGGCTAAAACTTAACAGCTTATGTTTATTTTTAAGATTATACCTTCAAAGTTTTCAAATACTTTTTCTTTTCTGGCGCTATTCGATAACTTTCACAAGCTTTTTGAATTGTCTTATTATGAACCCAAACGTCCAACTTATTTTCTTCTAAATAAATGACCGTATCTTCCCA
>SDRK01000035.1 GCA_007845205.1 TM7 phylum sp. oral taxon 350 | reverse complement strand
TGAATCATTAGGGTTAATGCTTTTATTTGTTAATCTGTTATATTCTTTAACACCTTCTTTTAAGCATAGTTCATTAATTCTAAATAGTTGTCTTAATTCTTGTTCACTAGTTCCAAAAGAAGCTTCGCCAAAATCTAAAATGCCAATTAAATCATCTCGTTTGAAGATTATATTAGATGTATGTAGATCGTCATGTACTAAAACTTGATTTTTAGTCTTATCGATTTTTTGCCATTTTTCGTAAATTTCTTTTGCCAGTTTATCGTGAGCCTCGTTTGGTAGGGTATAGTCAATTAAAACTTCTTTAAAATAATCTTCCCAAGGAATTGTGATCTTATCTAAATTAAGGGATAGATATTTTTCTTTTACTTCTAAATAATTGAAACTTTTATGTATTTCGCTGACGGCTTTTGCGTAATCTTTTGCAAAGTTTATTTGTTTTTCTTCGCTTAATTTGCGAATATCGGAAGGATTTAAATGGATACCGTCTATATATTCAGTAACAAAGAAAAAAGGATTTTCATTGACATAAATTAATTTAGGAAATTTAAAGTTGGAAGTTGGTAGTCTTTTTAATACCCAATGTTCAAAAATAGATTTTAGAAAAGCTTTTTCGGTTCGAGGATAACGTAAAACATATTTAAAATCGATAAAGACTACAATATTTTCATAACCAGTATCGACAATTTGAAAATTCTTATGATGTTTAAAAGTATTTTTTGCTAAGGTTAAGACTTCTTCTTTAGATAGCTTCTTAAAAACTGACATGGTTTTATTCTACATGTTAAGGGTGAATGCTTAAAATATTAAAGCTATAAATAGTATAATTATGCTTATGCAATTAGTGACGGAAATAAAAAAGTATAAAAATGTAATTTTAAAATTATTTATAAGCTTTATTATCTTTTTATTGTTTTTTAGTGCTTTAACCTATATTTTAAAGATTTCTCATATCTTAGAGCCTTTTATGATAATGGATAAGATAACTTTACTTACTATTCATGAGCATGTATCTAGTAGCTTAGTAGGCTTATTTAAATTCTTTACGGTTGTTGGTAGTCCATACTCTTTAATTGCAGCTACTATTATCTTAGCTGGCTTTTTGATGATCAAAAAAGATATTAGGGCTTCTTTAGTAATGCTCTTTTCGGTTGGTGGAGTAAGCGTTTTAAATGTTGTTTTAAAGCATATTTTTATGCGAACTAGACCTCACCTATGGGATAGGACTTTTGAACATGGCTATTCATTTCCTAGTGGACATTCAATGGTGAGCATTGCATTTATTCTAGCTTTAACTTTTGTCTTATGGCGTAGTAAATGTAGAAATGGGGTTATATTATTTGGTACTGTTTTTATGCTAATAGTTGGTTTTAGTCGATTATATTTAGGCGTACATTTTCCAACGGATGTAATTACCGGGTATCTAATTGCTGGGCTTTGGACCATAACTGTTGTTTATATGTTTAGGTTTCAAGCTATAGATCGTTAGATGTATTGAACAGATTGTAGATACCGACTTTAAGTAATGCGTTGTCTAATCTTTAGAATTTAATTGTGTCATTGATTTTATTTGTTGCTTTAACTTTTTCTTATATTTATTTTCATTAGCGATTCAACGTTTTCTTTTTATTTATTGAGCTAATATCGATAAGTTTTGAATTGTACTTTGGCTGAGATATTTTATTAGGGTCATATATTGTAATAATTATTTCATTTGTAGGAAAGCAATATCTAACTTATTTTGGATTTTGATTTTGATGCTTGTTAAGACAAAAATAAATCCGTCATATATTATGATGACGAACTAGAATAAAAATCTATTTTGGCTCACTTTTACGAGTTTACTCGAACCTATTTCCAGACTATGGCATGACGTTGAAAAAGAAACCAGGGCAAAGTCCTGTTCGGCGGATCGCCCGCGCTCCGACTCGCCGAACTGCTACGCGCAAAAACCGCTGTTTGGGTGGCGAGCTAGAGAAAAGATATGTTCGTTTTATTATCTATTCCGTAAGGGTAGCTGCATGCATACGCAGCACATTATTTATGTCGAGAAGTGTAATTGCTTTGTTGCGGGCAAATTCCTTTGCGCCTTTCGTATAACCTGATGATGCTATAAAAATACCAGCATCAAGCCCTTCGTGCGACATAGTTCCGTACAAATCGCGAATGGCAGCAGGTCCGATTGCCTTATGGTGATTCTTGCATTGAACGCCATATCGACGACCTGCTTTTTCTAGAAATATATCGATTCCACCGTCGCCACTACCTTTTGTAACTTGTACGCCATATCCGCGAGTTTTATACAGTTTCGCTACTTCCTTTTCAAACTGATAGCCGCTCAGATTAAGCCAATATTTGGCGTATTTTTTCTCCAGTTCTTTGAATTTGTGTAATTCACCATCAAGGTAAGCTTTCTTTTTTTCGATAGCCTGCTCTAGCTCTCTGAGGTCATGTCTGCTATTGATACTGGAGTTAAGTATTGCGTTAACTATGGAATAGGCAAATGAAAAAATCATAAATGCCGGAAATGAAAGCGCAATCAAGCCAACGAAAATTGCATCTTGCCAATAATGAGGCAAAAAGTAGTAATAGAACATTCCAACCAAACTTAGTCCCACAACAATAGAGACCATATTGCTCGTCTTTTCTGCCTCCGAACGGAGCTTGCTTTCTTCCTTTGCTAGCTGCTCAACTTCATTTACAACACTATTATGCTGTTTGATTTGTTCCTCGCTAATGTAGGGATATTTTTTAGCCGAAACGAAATATTTATTTTTGAAAAATATCATGTTGTATCAGATTATACCATTTTTGTTGTTATAGGGTAGAATAAAAGACTGTGAGCGATATAGAGAATATAATCTTAACCGCATGTGCAACGCTTATTGGAGGCATACTCCTTTTGATTGTGTCAGAGCTGTTTAAGGTTTTGGTTATAGTACCAGTTCAAAAGACACGAGAACAAATACAGGTCGTGCTGAGTCAAATTGATTTCTATTCTAATAGACTTACTAACTTCTTTTCTGCAGAGCCAACTGAACACGATATAGATATAATTAAATCAATCACTCAGGATCTCAGAAAAGTTGCTACCGACTTACAGTCAAAATATGAACTAGTTTATATGAAGAAACCACTTGTATTATTGAAAGTACTGCCAAGTCAAGAACGAATTGATATTGCGTTTACTGGTCTGATGTTTTTACACAGTTCAATCTTGTACGAAGGATGGCGTGATTATATAGTGAATCTTATAGAAATGAACGAGAATAGGATAGAACGGGTCAAAGCTGCTTT
>SDRK01000034.1:1512-3359 GCA_007845205.1 TM7 phylum sp. oral taxon 350 | reverse complement strand
GATTGCCTTATTACGCGAGGGAGATGCTGCTAAGTATTTAGATGAGCAAAAGAAAGCACATATTGCTAGAATGCGTGAACTTATAAAGATTAAAAATAGTGTAGACCTTTCGAAGAAACTTTTAATAGATCACGCGTTATTTCATATTGAAGCAGATTTAAGATGGATTGATTTAACCAGTTCAAGACTTGTTAGTTTAAAAAAGGAGATTTTATAGTGGACGAAGTAATTATTAGCGCTAAGGATATTAAGAAGGCATATGGTAAGACGCATGCTTTAAGAGGCGCTTCTTTGGAAGTTAAAAAAGGCGAAGTTTTAGCAATTATGGGGTCTAGTGGTTCTGGTAAATCAACCTTACTTCATAGTTTAGCTGCGATCATTAGTGTAGATAGTGGTGAAATAAGATTAAACGGTAAAAGAATCGATAAACTACCCGACGACAAAAGAAGTATTCTAAGACGAACAATGTTTGGTTTTGTTTTTCAGTTTGGTCAATTAGTGCCAGAACTAACTGTTGAAGATAATGTTGCTTTACCATTACTTTTAAACAAGAAGGATAAAAAAGAAGCTTATAAAAAGGCAAAAAGATGGATTGCTGAAGTTGGGTTAAGTGGAAAAGAAAATAACTTGCCGGGTGAATTATCTGGAGGACAAGCGCAGCGTGTTGCAATTGCTAGAGCAATGGTGATTGAACCTCAGATTTTATTTGCAGACGAACCAACTGGATCACTAGATACATTTAATAGTTTTTGTTCTGTACCATCCATAGACAAAGCTAATTTATGTCCAGAAGGAGAGTTAGTTTTAGTATTTACTTGAGTTAAATTACTAGAAATCCTAGCACCATTTGCTGGTGTAACATCTATATCTACAGAAGTTGGAGAATCTAAAGTAATATATCTAACTTGCCCTTCGACGGCATCTGAATATGGTCCTCGCCCTACGATATTCGAAGCTGCTACCCTAAAAACATATTTTTTAGCCGGATCAATCGTTGGGGATATCGGGTAGCTAGTGTTGGTGGTTTTGGCAGTGGTGGATCGGTTGAACTAAATGTCGCGACTTCAGCGCATAAATGGGCTGGTGTGCCAGTAAAAGCTACGCCACATGTGATTAAGACAAAAAATACTGCAAATACTACGCTTGAACAGACAACAGTTTATTATGGTGCAAGTGTAGACGTAGATCAGAGAAGTGGTAGTTATAAAGCGACTGTTCTTTACACAGCAATTAATAATTAAGGAGGGTGGAGGTTAATATGTAAAAGTTAACTGAAACAAAAATAATAAATTAATAACAAATAAGGAGAAAACAATGAAATTACCTATATCTAAGGTAGTTGCAGGTACCACACTTGCTTTAGCAGTTGCAGTTTTGCCATTTACGAGTGCTTTTGCTGCATCGCAATCTAAAAATGCAACAGTTAATGTTGTTGTTGGTTCATCTATCTCACTAGATGTATCTGGTGGAACAGGCGGAACTGGTACTGTAGATATCAACGTAACCCCAACTGCAGCTGGTGCTGTTGGTACAGCTTCACATAATGTTGCAGTTAGCACAAACAATGCTACTGGTTATAAGCTACAACTAAACTCTAGTACAGCTGATACAACCCTAGCTAAAGGTGCTGACACTTTAGCTGCAACTAGCGGAACTAAAGCTGCTCCAGCAAATTTAGACACAAACTCATGGGGATACTCAATTCCTGGATTTGCTGCTAATACATATGCTGGTGTTACACCAACTGGAAACCCTGTAGTATTAAAAACTACTACTACTCCAGCAACTAATGATTCAACAACTGTAACTTGGGGTGCTAAGGTAGATACAAGCAAACCAAATGGTAC
>SDRK01000034.1:0-1502 GCA_007845205.1 TM7 phylum sp. oral taxon 350 | reverse complement strand
TGGTACATATACTCGACAAGTAACTTACACGGCGGTAACAAACTAGTATGAAAATGTTCGGAAGTTGGTTTAAGTTTTTTGTAGTTGGTTTATTAATGGGGGTAGTTGGCGTTATGCCCGTTACCAATTCTTATGCAACCGATGGATCGTCTGGCGATAATATACAGATTACTTTATCGCCAACTTCCGTACATGAAGAATTAAAACCTGGTGAAATAAAAACTGGATCGTTTAAGTTAATTAATAGTGGAGCACGTCCTTTTAACGCAAAGGTATATGCTTCGCCTTATCAGGTGAATGGGGAAGATTATGAACCGGTTTTTGGTAGTGATATTCCACAAACACAGGTATCTAGATGGGTAAAGTTCAGTCAAGAGACTTTTTCCCTAAAACCTAATCAGACGGTTGAAGTTAAATATGAGATTAATGTTCCTAAAGATATTCCAGCAGTAGGACAATATGCTGCTTTATTTGCTGAGACAACTGGTGAAGAAGACAATGGTGGCGCAGTTATTACTAAAAAACGTGTTGGTATGATTTTGTACGGTAAGGTTAGCGGCGGTGATACACGTCAGAGTGGGGAATTAATCTCGAGTGACGTGGCTTTTTGGCAACAAAATAGACCTTTAAGCTCTAAGATTAGGGTAAAGAATACTGGTAATACTGATTTTATGAGCTATTCTAAGTTCAAAGTAAAGAACTTTTTTGGCGGAAAAGTAAGATATGAATCGCAGAATTTAGACCACGCAGTCTTACCAGATACTGTAAGAGCGATTAATTTAGAGTGGAATGACGCAACAATTGGACTTTATAAAGTAGAGATTGAGTCACAAATCTTAGGTAAAACTGAAATTATTGAGAAGACAGTTTTAATGGCGCCTTTCTGGCTATTAGCTGTTATTTTGATTTTATTATTAATAATTATTGGAGGTATAGTTTATGCGATTTTCAAAAAACGTCGCACAAAAACTCCTTAAGAATAAGAAAATATTACTTTTTCTAGTGGTACTTGGCACGTCATTTGCTTTTTTTACGGAGCAAATGACTCCTGTATTTTCCTATAATCGGGATTATACAGTTAATGTAAATATTTACCGGCCAACATCTAGCTTAGATAGTGTAAAAGTTACTTACTATAAAGTGGGTGAGCAAAGATACGCTAAAGTTGAATTTAGAGTTAGAAGTTCATCTTCGTATTCGTACACATTAGATGGTGGTACTAAGATAACAGAAGCTATTACTTATAGCGATGATTGGAGCCCAGTTGTTATCAATTTGCCATTAAATGATAACAATGAACACAACCTAAAATTAGAAGCTACAGGTGGACCATATTTTGGTGTAGCTGAAGCAACCGCTAAATTACGGTTTAAAGAAGATAAGAAGCCTGGTGGGGGTCCATCGGATAGTAATAAAGGCAAGAATGAAGCTAGAAGTGAAATCTTATCTAGGCTTTCGAGTACTGGACATAGCCTATGGATTATCGGGGGACTATCTTTAGT
>SDRK01000033.1 GCA_007845205.1 TM7 phylum sp. oral taxon 350 | reverse complement strand
CTTTGGATCTTCATCAGCTAAAATCTTTAAACAAGCTATTTTTGCATAATCAGTAAAATCATCATCTTTATCTAAGATTTCGTTACCAACATCAAAATACTTTCTATTAGATTTCTCTAAATATTTCTTGATTTTTTCTTTAAGCTCAAAACCTTGATGATCCGATCCAATATAAACTGTCATTTTAGAATCCTCTAGGAGCGTTTAAATTCTGCTGATTATTTGAGGCTTGATCTGTATTATTCATCTCTTGATTATAAGTAGTACTATTTACCGGATTATTCACTTCGCTACTAGTATTATTACCAAGTTGTTGTCCTAATTGATTTGCAACTTCAATTGGATCCGGCATATCAGTTGAACTAGCACTAAGAGCTTGATCTGAGTTGGTCACTGTTGGCTGGGCGGTAGTTAATTCGTTTAAAGAAGCTGTTGAAGCTACTGAATTAACAGCATTAAAATCATTTACTTGATTTACCTGATTGGCATTAGGCAAAGTATTTTCTTCTGGCAAAAGTCTAGCTACGTCAGCCGTAACTTCAACTAATCGGTTTGAATATCCCCATTCATTATCGTACCAAGCACATACTTTAATTAAATTACCACCAATTACTGAGGTAAGTGGTAAATCTACGATAGCTGAATGACTATTACCTTTAAAATCGGATGATACAAGTTCATCTTCAGAAACTGCTAAGATACCTTGATAGTAAGGTTGTTGTGCAGCCTGCTTAAATACTTCATTAATTTCTTCTGCAGTTGTATTACGCTTTAACACTGCTGTTATGTCAGAGATACTTACAACAGGCGTTGGAACTCTTACAGACAATCCGCCAAAACGGTCTTTTAAAGAAGGGACCACTAAGCTAGCAGCAATGGATGCGCCAGTAGTAGTGGGTACAATATTTTCCGCTGCATTTCGAGCTTCTCTTAAATCTTTTGCCGGTGCATCTTGTAATTTTTGCGATGCTGTATATGAATGAACTGTCGTCATCATAGCTTTATCAATACCAAAGTTTGCTTCCAGTACCGCCATAACAGGAGCAATACAGTTTGTAGTACAACTAGCATTCGAAAAAATATCTGCATCAGTTTTTAGATCGTCATCATTAACACCTAAAACAATGGTTTTAGCACCTTCTCCTTTAGCTGGCGCTGAGATTACTACTCTTTTTGCTCCTGCTTTATCAATATGTGCTCTTGCAAGTTCTGGTTTAACGAATAATCCAGTAGATTCAATAACTACATCAACAGCTAACTCTTTCCATGGTAATTCTGCTGGATCTTTTACAGCACAAACCTTAATGTGTTCACCATCGACAATAATTCCATCGTCATCATAGCTTACTTCTGATTCATACGTACCATAATTAGAATCATACTTTAATAAATGAGCTAAAGTTTTAGTGTCTGTTAAATCATTAATAGCGACTATCTTTAGATCACTACGCATTTTTATAATTTTAAATGCGTTTCTACCAATACGACCAAAGCCGTTTATGGCAACATTTTTCATATATTCCCCTCCACCTGAATATTTATTACCTATTGCTAATATTTTACGGTTTTTTATAAGATGGCACAATAGCATAAGCTAAATAAAAAAGAAGAGCTATTTATTAGCTCTTCTTTTATACATTTGCTTAATAAAGTTTTACTTAAGCATTTGTTTTTTGTCTCTTGATGGAATCCATCAAAGCTCGACTTTCAGCCTCTCTTCGATATTTAGCTTCAAGAGGAGTTTCAACTGCTTCTGACTGATCGCCAGCACCAGTTCCTACAGGAATCTTGCGTCCAATGATAACGTTTTCTTTTAGACCTTGCAAGTAATCTACTCGGCCAGAAATTGCAGCGTTGATCAAAACGCGAGTTGTATCCTGGAAGGATGCTGCAGATAGGAAGCTATCTGACCACACCGAAACTTTAGTAATACCAAGTAATAGTTGCTTATGCTTAATAGTTTCTTTACTTTCACTGCGTAAGCGTCTATTAGTATCAATCACAGCAGCTTTAGAAACAATGTCTCCTGCCACATAAGTTGAATCTCCTGGATCTTCAATCTCCACTCGGCTAAACATCTGTCGAATAATAACTTCCATGTGTTTGTCCGCTGGAGCATCTCCCTGGTTAGCATAAATTGCAAGAACCGAGTTCATAATGTAACGCTGTACAGCTTCGACACCTTTTAGTTTCATCAAATCTTGAAGATTTAATGATCCAGTAGTTAGTTGATCACCAGCAGCTACCTTATCACCGCTCTTAACAGTTAATACATAGCTCTCAGGAATACTGTATCTTGCTTGTTTTTCTGTAATATTTGTAAGCTCAACAGTACCATCTCTGAATTCAACTTTAGCATCGAATGGTGCAATGATTGGTGCAACACCTTCATCTTCTGAAGCAACAATCTCACCAACAGCAACTAGTTCGCCTTCTTCACGAATTGGTTTTCGTTTACCAAGTGGAAGTACTACGACCTCACCTGTTGTTGGCGTTACCTGGACAACATGGGTATTGCCATCCTGCCATACTTCAACATTACCTGCGATTTCAGACATAATAGCCTGACCTTTAGGATTACGAGCTTCAAACAATTCTTCAACACGTGGTAGACCCGATGTAATGTCTGCTCCAGCCTCACCACCTTTGTGGAAGGTCTTAAGTGTTAGCTGTGTACCTAATTCACCAACAGACTGAGCTGCGATCACACCAACTGGCTGTGCCTTATCTACTAAGTGTCCAGTTGCCATGTCAATTCCATAACTGTGTTGTGGAATACCGTGTGGGCTGTTAGATGATAGTACCGATTGAATAGATACTTCAGTAATATTTGGATCGTCTTGGATCTTATCGGCAAGTTCACGTGTTACAAGATCACCAGCCTTAGCATATCCCTCGATATCTTCAGCGAGATAACGTCCATATACACGATCACCAAGATCAACCTGACTAATCTCAGTCTCGTTTCGGTAAATCTTATATCCGTAGTCATCACCCTCTTGATCTTCAATTGTAAACACATCTTGCGACACATCTACAAGACGACGTGTTAGATATCCTGAGTCAGCAGTGTTAAGGGCTGTGTTAATAAGTCCTTTACGTGCACCACGAGTTGCTACGAAGTATTCAAGAGAACTTAATCCGTGCTTAAAGTTAGAACGAATTGGAAGCTCAATCGAACGGTTATGTGCATCCTGCATCACACCAATATTTGCTGAAGCCCATTTAAGGTTTGAGATATCTCCACGTGCTCCAGAGTTAATCATCATAGCAATTGAGTTATCTGCATCCTTAACACGTGATGCTAAGAATCCCTTGATGTTTTCGTCTAGATCTGACCAAGTCTTAACAACTAATTTGTAACGTTCCTCGTCAGATAAGAAACCTTGATAGTACTGTTCTTGAACCTGAGAAGCTTTAGCGTCAGTATCATTAATCATGTCACCAATTTCATCATAAATGACATAATCTTCTTTACCTGTAGATACAGCAGCAACAGTAGCGTATTTAAACGATAAGTTCTTTAATTTGTCTGCAGTTCGAGCAGTGATTTCTGCACCATATTTATCGAAAATACGAGCAAGAACTTTCTTAAGTTGTTTCTTATTTTGTACGCTATTGTCATATGGGAAATCATAAGGCAATGCTTCATTAAAGATCACTCGTCCAAGTGTGGTATTTCTAATCTCACGTTTTGCAAAAACCCTAATTGGTGTCTGAAGTTCAATAACTCCAGCATCATAAGCCATTTCAGCTTCATAAACTGAAGAGTATGGTTTTTCTTCACCAATCGTTACACCAGGTCGGTCGTAAGTTAGGTAGTAGTTACCAAGCACTACGTCCTGACCAATGTTTAGAACTGGTGATCCATTAGCAGGCTTTAGAAGGTTAGCAGTAGCAGTCATCAATTCACGAGCTTCTTTTTGTGCCTTATCTGAAAGTGGAAGGTGTACAGCCATCTGGTCACCATCGTAGTCAGCGTTAAATCCTGCA
>SDRK01000032.1 GCA_007845205.1 TM7 phylum sp. oral taxon 350 | reverse complement strand
TTGGTGATGACTTCAGAAGCTCTTTTTGCATAGAGCGTGGCAAAAACTAATCTAGATTTTGAACTGTATTCAACTAAAGTTTTTAATTCTTTTAAATTTTGGATTGTATCAATAGCGATAGCATCGGTGTTTTGCCGGATTAAAGCTTCTAACATCATGGAAATAGTTACTTTGCTTCCCACAGTGTGTTTTAGCTGATTAACTTTATTTAAGTTAATATTTGGTTTAGTTTCGATTACGCTAACGCTTTTGTTTTCTTTAGCGATTTTTTCTAATAAATTATCTAAGGTTTTGGATTTAGATGAATGATCGAGGCCAGATATGATAATTATGCCACGACTACAGGAGTCTACTTCTTTAAGTAGTTTGAGGTTTTGTCCCCAAAATCCTAATTCACTTAGATTAGGAAGCTTTTGATCTAAATTCAATAAAGCAATTGATATTTTTTCACCATTAATTACTGGTAATGTTTGGATATCTAAACGAACTTTAGTTTTATCTATTTTTGTTGTGACGCTACCGTTTTGAGGCTTATGATCGAAAATATCGAGACCTGCCATAGAGAGCAATTCATCTCGAATATCTTCTAGTTTTACAGTGTCTAATTCACCAATTTCGACTAATTTTGAATTAATACGAAAACGAATTAGGATTTTATCATCGAAAGGCTCTAGATGTATTAAAGAAGCCTGTTTTTTAATGCCTAAAGATAATAAATGATTTAAATCTAATATAACAGCTTGCTTTCTTCTAATCATGTTTGTCCTTCCTATTAGATATCACCAAAAATAAGTATAAATTTTCAAAAAACAGGATTTATATAATTTTTCACCATCTTCGGTGAAACTAATGTTTCAAAATTATTAATTCATCAAAAATATTAATATCTGGATAGTCAGATATTAATATAATAACTTTTTTACTTTAGTCTGAAAAGTAGCACTACTATTTTCTCTGTTTTGTAATATGTGCTGGTGCAAGATATTTTGGTGTTACTGAATATAGGAAGAACCAAGATAAAACAAAAGCAAAAGATCTTGTTGCTGATGCTAAAAATAAGGCAAGTAATATTGTCTTAAAGGCTAAAGATGAAGCGGTTAAGATTATCGACGATGCTAAAAAAGAGGCTAATGATCGTAGGAAAGAAACAAAGAAAATCGAAGATCGGCTTTCAGAACGTGAAGTTACTCTAGACAAAAAGTTTGAAGAACTAGATAAGCGTGCTGAAAAAATGCGTAAATCTGAATCGGAATTAGACGATATTAAAGATGAAGTGCGAGAAATTAAGCAAAAGCAAGTAGATAAGTTAGAGAAGATCGCTAAACTTACTAAAGCTGAAGCTCAAGAGAAGCTGCTCCAAACAACTGAAAAACGAGTCAAAACAGATTTGCTTGAATTAGTTAATAAATTGCAACACGATGCAATGGATGAAGCTGAAGAAAAAGCACAATTAATTTTACTTACCGCAATGGAGCGTATGAGTTCAGATGTTACAGCTGACCGGACGGTGACTTCTCTTAAATTACCTGATGATGAAATGAAGGGTCGTATTATCGGTAAGGAAGGACGTAATATTCAAGCTCTTCAAAGAGCAACAGGTGTAGACATCCTAGTAGATGACACCCCTGGTATGATAGTCTTATCTAGTTTCGCACCGGTTAGACGCCAGGTAGCAAGACTTGCCCTAGAAAATCTTATGAAGGATGGACGTATTCATCCTGCCCGCATTGAAGAGGTTGTTGAAAAGGCTGAAAAAGAAATCTCAAAAGAAGTTATGCGTGCTGGTGAAGATGCTGCAAGAGAAGTTGGAGTTCTCGGTCTTCCAAAAGAGCTACTACGTTTAGTAGGAGAATTAAAATACCGTACAAGTTATGGACAAAACGTACTTAAGCATTCTACTGAGATGGCACATATTGCTGGATTAATTGCTGAAGAGATTGGTGCGGATGTTAAAACTGTAAAAACAGCAGCCTTACTTCACGATATGGGTAAAGCTGTAACGCACAAGATGGAAGGAAAACACCATCACATTGGTGCAGAACTTGCTCGTAAATATGGTTTATCTGAAGCTATTTGTCACGCCATAGAAGCTCACCATGATGATATTGAAGCAACTACACCAGAAGCATTAGTGATTCGTGTAGTAGATGCTGCTTCAGCTGCTCGACCAGGTGCTAGAAATATCTCAGCTGAGAATTTTGTAGAACGTATGCGGGAACTAGAAAATGTTGCAACTTCTTTCGATGGTGTAGCTAAAGCTTATGCCATATCTGCAGGACGAGAAGTAAGAGTAATTGTAGAACCAACAAAGATAGATGATTTATCTGCTGTTAAAATGGCTAGAGATATTGCTACTAAGATTGAATCTACAATGCAATATCCTGGAACAATTAAGGTTAACGTAATTCGTGAAACCAGAGCATTTGAATATGCTAAATAGTAATTGGACAAGTAGATAAAGCTTATGCTAATATAGTAGTGTTTTAAGACTTGTGGTGGAGTCTAAAACATGGGATGACTGAGGACCTCTGTCCTCAGTTGTTTTTTTATGATAAGTAAAATTAGATAAATAAAATTAAACATAACTTTATTGACAGTAAATCAAGCTTATGGTATCATGAATACGTGGAGCTATTAAGATAGTTTTCATAAAATTAAATATTAAGTAAAACCTGAAGTATGCAGAAAATTTAGCCCTGTGTACACAGGGTCTTTTTATTGCAAAAAGACCCTTGAACTACTTAAAAGATTTAAGGACTTTAAAAATTAAATAAAGTTAAGATTTTTTGTTTTTAGTTTTATTTTTATTAAATTCTAGATTTTTTCTTATGTTTTTATCTTTTTAAGAAGATTATTATTATGAAAATTGTCCTAAATTTAAATTTATGATTTTACCTGGCATTACAGTACATATTCCTTTTTATACGTTTATATATATGTACTTTAACGCCGGGTAAAAACCTAGGCGATTAAAATAATTAAGCCGCGAGGCAGCCTAGGAGGGCAAATATATGGACAACAATAAAATTTTAATTGTGACGCCAATTAACGATGGCGAGGCAACGCAGATAGCAAAAATTTTGAAAAACGAAAACATAAAAACACTAATTACGAAGCAAGGCTGGGGTGCTTCGTGGAATAATTTGGAACCAGAAATTAAAAAAGAAATAGAAAACTATAAAAATAAAAACTTTAAAATTTATGGGGTGGAGTTGCAGGGTGAAGCCCCGGAAGGGGCTAAAAATATAGATCACCACCGGTATGACGGTGATGATCGCTCCAACGAGAAGAGCTCGTTGGAGCAAGTGGCCAAACTGATCGACCACGAGCTGACTCTATTTGAGCAGTTCGTGTCGGCCAACGACAAAGGCTTTATTCCAAAAATGCTTGAATTAGCAAAAACAAAAAATCTTTCAAAAGAACAAACACAAAAAATGATCGAAAAGGTTCGGTTACAAGACCGAGCCGCTCAGGGGATTACCCCTGAGCAAGAAAAGATTGCTGAAAAAGCAATCCAGGAGGCAGAAGTCTCCGATTCTCTAACTGTGATTCGTATGAGTCACAGCAAGACGGCCACGGTTTGTGACCGTCTTTATGGAAAATATAAAAATCTTCTCGTCCTCAGTGAGGACGGGGAGGTAAACTTTTTCGGGTGTCGGGAGGTGATTAAAAAACTTTCCGGCCTCGTTAAAGGATCGTGGTCGGGAGGAGATCTCGACCACGATAACGGTTTCTGGGGAGGCTATCCCCAGAACCTAGATATTGAAAAGGAGGTAAAAAACCTTCTCAATATCTAAAACTAAAGGGGCTCGAAAGAGTCCCTTTTTCTTTGTTTTTAGATTTATTTTCATTAGTGACTTTGTTGATAATTATCATTAGGACAAATAGAAATAATTAAGCTAACAACTAAACAAAAAATTAAACCACAACCTTATTGACAACATATCAAGCTTATGCTATTATACTAATATGAAGTTATATTTATATAACTTCATACTCTTAGACAATTAAGAAAACTAAAATAAACCAACAAGTGTATACGAGCGATTTAGCCCTGTGTACACAGGGTATTTTTATGTCTAAAAATACCCGTCCACTCTTACTTGT
>SDRK01000006.1 GCA_007845205.1 TM7 phylum sp. oral taxon 350 | reverse complement strand
ACATCTTTTTCTGTTAAGACACAAATACTATTTGAATTTGTATTTTTTGAAACGTCTTTAATAATTGAGCCACTTGGAATGTTAGAACCGTCCGTGCCAAATTTTACCTTCTTAGCAACCGTCTGGTTACTCGTATTACCAATTCCTAACTGACCACTATAATTAGCACCCCAACAGTAAAAAGCATTATTTTCGTCTAAGACACAATAACCATAGCCAAAGGCAAAAAGATCTTTTATTTTCGTACCACTAGGAATCTCCGATCCTGACGTACCAACTTTTATGGCTTTTGGAGATAACGAATCATTAGTATTCCCTATACCTAATGCGCCATATTCACCCTTGCCCCAACAATATACTTTACCTTTATTAGACAAAGTACAAGCACCATTTAAGGACGAGACGACTTTATCTAGAGATTCATCTGGATCTATATCACCATTAACTATTCTCTTTGGCACCATATAACGACCTGATGACATACCTGTGCCAGAACTTTCGCTTTCTCCCCAACAATATACCCATTTATCCGATGTTAAGGCACAAGTTTGTGATTGTCCTACAGATATTTGCTCAATCTTTTCATCACTTGGAATATCTGATCCATCTGTGCCAATCTTAATTTTCTTAGGAACATCAGACGAATCTGTGGTGTTATTGCCTAAAAGCGTACCTCTAAAATCAGTAGATCCTAGACAATAGGCATCTCCATTAGAATCTAGCAAACAAAATATATTATCCGATTCAAATATTTTATAGATCTTTCGTCCAGCCGGTATTTCTGATCCATCCGTGCCAATCTTAATCTTCTTAGGCATAGTTCTATTCCAACCAGCAGTCTGCCATAACATGCCCCAACAGTAAGCGTTATTATCTGTTGCAATTACACAAGCACCATTAACAGACATTTTTATATCCTTAATATATTCAGTACTTGGAAGTTCAGAATCACCAGTACCAGTTAAAACTGGGTTCTTATTAATTGGTGTGTATGGTGAATAATCGTCATCGTAGGAGATGAGCCAATAGTTATTCTGTCCCCAACAAACTAGTTTATTATTAGCATCTAATGCGCAAGTAGCTAATCCACCAGAATAAATGCCTTTAAGTTCAACATTGCCTGTAAACTCAGAGCCATTAGTACCTGTTTCTATTTTTTTAGGAACTTTTGTTCCAACTTGTCCACTAACATAATCTATACCCCAGCAATATATCAGGTTGTTAGTCGTTACAGCACAAGCAAAAGCTTCACCAACCGAGAAATCTTTAATGCTGCTACCAGCAGGAATCTCAGAGCCATTTGTGCCAATCTTTACTTTCTTAGGAGTCGTTTGGTGTTGTACACTATTAATTCCAAGTTGTCCTCTACTATTGCCTCCCCAACAGTACAAAAGATTATCTGATGCGATTGCACAGGTATGATATTTTCCAGAGATAATTTTCTTAAACTTTAGGCCACTTGTCATTTCTGAGTCTAGACTACCGATAACAACCTTATGAGGTACAGTTACAATAGCTGTAGAACCATCTCCGACAGAGCCTTCTGCGTTATCTCCCCAACAGTAAGCCAAGTCATTTGATCCAATTACACAAACATGTAATTGTGATACAGAAATCTGTTTAATTGTGACACCATTAGGAATCTCAGAACCATTTGTGCCAATTTTTACTTTTTTAGGTACGTTAGAATCATTAGAAGTACCATCACCTAAATATGATGAACCCCAACAATATGCCTGATCGTTAGAAGCAATCGCACAACTAAGCGCTCCTCCTGATGCAACTTGTTTAATCGTACTGCCAGCTGGAATCTCAGAGCCATTTGTGCCAATTTTAACCTTTTTAGGTACGTTAGAATCATTAGAAGCACCATTTCCCAAAGCTCCTCGATTACCGCTTCCCCAACAATAAACTAGATTATCCGACGCGATTGCACAGCTATGATTTCCTCCTGATGCAACTTGTTTAATCGTACTGCCAGCTGGAATCTCCGAACCAGACGTTCCGATTTTTACTTTATCTATAAAGCTTGCTTCTGAATCTTTGCCATTTCCTGTTTCCCCATTACTATTAGCACCCCAACAGTAAGCTAGATTATCTGTACCAAGCGCACAACCAGTCTCAGAATCAAAAGACAAGTTTTTTAACGTCGTTTTTCCTGAAATATTACTTCTGTAATCATGGTAATGAAAAATTCTTGGAACTCTAAGAATATGATCTCTACCATCCGCTAGATCTTGATAACCACTAAAGGCTATACCTCTAGCACCTCGACAGTAAATCTTGCTAGATCCTAAGTAACGATTACAAGTTTCGCTTGCATTATAGATCTTAGAATCAGCATTATTACTAAATCCAGCTCTTAATCTAAAACTTTGTCCGATTTCCGTCGTGTCCGATATTTGCTCTGTTGGATTGCTTTCTTTAGAAGCTTTATAAAACTTAGCATCGACATCTTGTTTTATTTCTTGCATTGCATAAATAGGACTAACTTTTGTTGGTATTGCACTGTGATCGTCCTCACTACCATAACCAAGCAATCCAGTTGTGGAGTTATTACCCCAACAAGTTAATCCTTCTTTGTAATCAGCAGAACAAGCAAAAGATTCACCAATGCCAAAAATCTCTGTTGGTCTAACATCATTTGGACTAGAAGCAAGGCCTCTTACCCGCGTTGGAATAACAGAATTGCCAGAGTTAGTATGTCCTAACTTGTTTTTATAATTACTACCCCAACAATACAAGCCAGAAGACGTTGTTTTGCTGCAAGATGCATGCCCTTTAGATTTAATTTCAACAAGCGATTCGTCAAAAGGTATAGCACCCTTAAGTATCTTTTTAGCAACACTTGAATTAGTATAAGATCCATTTGCTAGTTCACCATTAGCATTCTCACCCCAACAATAAGTTTCAGAATTAGATGCAATCGCACAACTAAAAGTTGCACCTGTCGATATCTTACGAATCCTTGCGCCATTAGGAAGTTCTGATCCACTATTATCTACTTTTACTTTTTTTGGAACGCTTGAATTAGTTGTTGAATTAATTCCAAGTTGTCCTTTATCGTTTTTGCCCCAACAGTAGACTTGATCTTCATAGTCAATTAAACATGCGTGATCATTACCTAGGCTAAAATCTTTAACTAAAGCTCCGCTTGGTACTTCCGATCCTGATTCGCCAATCTTTACTTTTTTAGGCACTTTAGACGACGTAGTTGTACCATTGCCAAGTTTTCCGCCTACATTATCGCCCCAACAGTAAAGTTGCTTTTTGGTACTTAAAGCGCAGACAAAGCCACGATTGCCCATCTCGATCTTTTCCATTTTAGTACCAGCTGGAATCTCAGAATCGTTAATTCCAATGTTTACCTCCCTTGGCACATTACGATCTGAATAGTCATTAACACCTAATTGGCCAGTACCATTAGCACCCCAACAGTAAATCTTCGAACTTGAAGTTACAGCGCAAGTTGAATAATACCCCGCACTAATTTGAATAATCGTATCTTCTTTAGGAATGGCCGATCCATATTCACCAACACCAACCTTAACTGGTATTTTCTCGCTACTACCTCCTGTACCTCTTCCAAGCTGGCCTCTACCAGCCCCACCCCAACAATAGGTAGTACCATCTTCAGCAATAGCACAACTATGTTCAAAACCGGTACTAATGTATTTATAAGAGATTGTCCGATCGCCAATGATTTTAGCATCGAGTGAACTAGTTAAAACTAAAGAAAAAGCGCTAAAAATAAACAAAAACAACAGATAGCCAAAGAATTTTGGCTGCATTTTTCTAGATTTTATTTTTAATCCACCACGCACAACTAAAACCCCAGCATTTTGCTTATTCTTATTATCTATTATCTCGACGCTTAAATCAATAAATGTGTATATGAATGCTATTATTCGTCGATCAGCTCATCCATAGACTTAACGAGTACTGCTCGTTTAGTTCCCTCTAAAGGACCGACAATTCCTTGTTCTTCCATCATGTCAATCAAGAAAGATGCTCTCTGGTAGCCAATTCTTAACCTACGTTGAAGATTACTTGCAGAAGCCTTACCGCTCTCTATTACTATAGACACAGCTCTATCATAAAGCTCATCTCCACCACCGCCACCAGTTGTAAACATTGTGCCACGACCGCCACCTAAAGTAGGCTGAGCGATGACATCTGCGTTATAACGAGGGGGTGCTTGCATTCTAATGAAATCAGTAACTTTTTCAACTTCTGAATCAGAGATAAAAGCACCCTGAATACGAATACTACTGAGTGAAGATGGAGTGCTAAATAACATATCTCCTTTTCCAAGCAATTTCTCTGCTCCACCGACATCAATAATCGTCTTACTATCCACCTGAGAAGCTACCGTAAAAGCAATACGACTTGGTACGTTGCTCTTAATTAAACCAGTAATAACATTAACTGTTGGACGCTGTGTGGCAAGTACTAGATGAATACCAGCAGCCCTGGCTTTTTGAGCAATCCTCACGATTAATGGTTCGACTTCTTTACCAGCTGTCATCATGAGGTCTGCAAGCTCGTCTACAACTATCACAATATATGGCATCTCGCCTTCTACAGCTTTTTCATCAACATCTTCTTTGTTTTCATCATTGTTATTCGACGCAGCTTCAGCTTCTTTTTTACGGACCATCTTGTTATATGAATCAATCTCTTTTGCACCCATATCCGCCATCAGCTTATAGCGCCTATCCATCTCATTAACTGCCCACTTAAAAGCCGACACCGTCTCTTCATTAGAAGAGATAATTGGCGTCAAAAGATGTGGAATATCTTTATAGGCAGTCATTTCCACTTGTTTTGGATCTACCATAATAAGCCTTAGCTGATCTGGACTGTTTGCATAAACAAGCGACATTACAAGAGAGTTAATCATGACCGACTTACCAGATCCAGTTGTACCAGCAACTAAAAGGTGCGGCATTTTTCGAAGATCGGCAATCCGTGCCTTACCACCAATGTCTTTACCTAAAGCAAACTTCAAAGCACCCGAGCTTTTTGCCCATTCGCTAGAGCTTAAAATCTCATGTAGCGTTACAGAAGCTTCTACCTTGTTTGGTACTTCAACACCAACCACACTTTTTCCTGGAATTGGTGCTTCGATTCTTACACTACCCGCTTCAAGATTTAGCTGTAAATTCTTTTCAAGAGCAGCGATTTTCTTTAAGACAACACCACTTGGTGGAGTAAAGGCATACTGAGTAACCTTAGGACCAACGTTTACTTCTTCCATATTTACGTCATATCCAAATTGTGCATAAGTATCTTTTATAATAGAGATATTTTGTTCGACATTGCCTGGATTTGCTTTACGTCTTTTTGAATCAAGCAAGGTTAGACTTGGATATTTCCAATCAGATAAACCAGTAATAACTAAAGCGCTATTATTTACTTGTTCTGGTTCTTCTTTTGGTTTATTAATATTTAATTTTGGAAGAACAGATTTTTTCTTACCATCTTCAATTGGTGAAGTATCGATCTCACCATTAACCTTTACATTTTCTACATCTTTATTCTTATTCTTCTTGCCAATACTATTTACATGACCAAAGACACCACTCTTGGTAATTCTTGCCTCTTCTTCCCTAACTTCAGATGAAAAGATAGCTTTAAGCGTTTCAAGAAAAGTCTTTGGATTAACCGAAGCAATATAAAGAATAATAATTAGCATTAAAATAAATAGAATAACTGCACCAATTAAAGGACTAACAAAAGACATTACTTGGGCAACAAAAAGACCAACGCTTCCACCACCTAAGTTTTCTTCACTCATAGCATAAGGATGTGAAGATATTAGCTGAGTAAAACCAGCAAAGAATAGTAAAAACATGATTACAGCTAATGTAACCACTGTTGGTACTTTATTATTTTCAGATTTAAATACTTTAATTGACCAAAAAATTAGAATAAATGGCAAAATATAAGCGCCATAGCCAATTAAGAATTTATTAACTTTAAAGATTGTATCAGGTAAAGATCCAGCATTAGAAAAGAAACTAAAAATCATTACAATTGACACAACAATTACCAAAACGGCACTAACTTGTGTCCAAAAACCAGCTGGCAAAGTATGCTTTACAGCTGAATTATTCTTTGATTTAGATCGTTTTCTTTTTCTTCCTGCCATACCCGACTATTTCTCTTATGTTATAGATTATAACCCCTGTTACATTGTATATCAAAACGAATAACAGGGGTTTTACTTATTCTTTTATCTATTTCTATCAATAAATAAGATCTATTAATAGGAATAATCTACACTTACTAATAAGTATATTTATCGTCTGCATCATCCGATGCAAGATCTTTAGCAGAAATTCTTGCTGGTCTTAGAGGTGGCATTTTTGCCAAAGTTTCTTCAACTTTAGATTCTGTCTTTGCATTTACCTTCTTATTGGTTGATACTGTAACTTCATTTACTACCGGAATCACAATAGGCGTACGCTTTGTCCGATCATAAAGAATCTGTGTTACTTCATCTTTAATCTCTTTTTTAATCACCTCAAGCTCAGATTTTCGATTACCAAAACTTCTAGCAACTTTTTGCTTTAAGTATTGTCTAATATCGTTCATGAGTTCTTCGGAATCTCTAAGGTAGATGAAACCGCGAGAAATAATATCTGGGCTTGTAAGTAATCTACCATCTAATTTGTTAATAGTTAGGACCACAATAAACATACCCTCTTTTGACATATGGATACGATCCTTCAAGACCACTTCACTAACTTCCGTTCCAGTATCGTCATACATAATTCCACCAACTTGAATACGACCAGTTTTTCTTGCTTTTACACCATCTTCTGTCATGTTAAATTCATGAACATCTCCAGCATCTGATACAAAAATCCGATCTTTTGTAATACCACAGTCTTTTTCCGCTAGTCTAGCATTATGTTCTAGCATGTGATATTCACCATGAATTGGCATGTAATACTTTGGATTTAAAGCAGTAATTAATTTAACGTGATCGTCATGGTAGGCATGTCCAGATAAGTGAAGTGGACCAACGCCTGTTAAGTGTGATCGGCCATTTTGAATAACATCCGATCCTTCTCGCATTAAACCATCTACTGTCCTTACAACATATTTTTCATTACCTGGAATTGGATTGGAGCTAAATACGATTACATCATCACCTTTTACCTTAATAAAACGGTGTGCACCAGATACCATACGATTTAACACCGCATTAAATTCCCCCTGAGAACCGGTACAGACAATTGTCACTTTTTCATCTGGAAGCTTTACAATATCTTCCATCTTAACAACTACATTCTTTGGAATCTTAATGGTATTAGTTTTTAAGGCCACTTCTAGGTTCTGGAGCATACTATATCCAGCAAAAGCTACTTTACGGTTATTTCTAGCTGCTTCTTCCAAAATTAACTGCATACGGTGTAATTGAGATGAAAAGAGGCTAATCACAATTCGTGATTTATCGTACATGCTCATGATCTGCCCAATACTTCTTTGGATATCTTTTTCACCATGTGTATGAGTGCCATCTGATTCACAGTTAGTACTCTCATTCATCAAAAGCAGAATGCCTTCTTTAGTTGCAACTTCAGTTAGTCTTTCTAGATCGAATTTCTTACCATCTACTGGGTCTTCTTCAAAACGCCAGTCTCCCGTATCTACTAACACACCAAGTGGAGTTCTTACAATCACAGCAGTAGAATCCGGTATTGAGTGATTCACTCTTACTAGTTCAATTGAAAAATGTTTAGACACTTGAATTACTTCATGTGTTTCAGGATTCATTTCAATATATTCAGGCTTATAATCACTACCTGATTCTTCGAAATTCTTCTTTAACATACCAAGCGTAAATTTAGATGCATAAACTGGTGCTGGTAAACGTTCGATAAAATGTCTAAATGATCCAATATGATCCAAGTGTCCATGTGTAAAGACATTAGCTTTGATCATATGTTTTTTCTTTTCAAGGTAAGAAATATCTGGAGTAATGTAATTAATTCCTGGATAATCTGAACCTGGGAATAAAAATCCCATATCGATTATGATAATCTCATCATCATACTCGATAGCCATCATGTTCTTACCAATACCCATCTCTCCCAAACCACCAATTGGAATTACTCTTAAAGTTTGAGGAGGTACGCCGTTTGGACGCTTAACTTGCATTGAGCTTACAAACTGCTGTCCTTTATATCCATTATATTTAGATTTATTAACTGGAATATTAATTAAGTGCTGAGTGGCTCTTAAGTTTACATCCTCACTAACTCTTCTCTGTGCTCGTGATACTTCACGCTTTGGAGTAGTAGTTTTAGCAAGTACAGTATTTGAACTTTTTGGTTTTTTAACCGGGCGTTTCGACGCATCGTCAGCCTGCGGTTTTGCAATTCTTCTTTGTCCCATTATTATTTATTTTCCTTTCAAAACACAAATATTTTCTAAAAACGTAGTGTGTAATAATTAACAATTAGAAATTTGTCAAAACAATATATTTATGACAATAGTGTAATTATTGTAGCATAAGTAACCAATAAACACAAAAATTACCCTGTTAATTGATTATTTATATAAAATTTCATCGACTTAGCTATACTTAAATTAATAATGAATATCGTGGCTATTGGAGATGTGATTCTAGATAATTATCATAAAGATAACTCAAAACTTGGTTATTATTTAGGCGGATCAATCCTTAACGATTTAATTAATTTATCTGAAGACAAAAACAATAATCTATATTTAGTTGGAAGTATTGGTAAAGAAGATATTACAAGTAACCTTATAGACCTAATCCGTTCTTTTAATATTGATACTTCTTTATTAAAAACCATAAATAAGCCAATTAAACGTTTTCATATCACTTTACATGAAAATAATAATGTAACTTCTTTATCTTGTCCTTCGTGCGAAAAACCCTCTTGGCATACCAGTCCAAAATTACCTAGCTTTTCAAAAACAGACCTTAAAGAATTAGATCCTGGCATTTTAATTATTGATTCTGTCAAAAAAGATACTTTAAGACTAGCAAATGAGTTTAAAGAAAATAGTTGGTTTTTAGCTGGCGATATTGGTTATATTAGTCATCTAAGATACGCTTCTAAAGATGCTATTAGTATGCTCTTTCAAAATACTTTTGATTTTCTTCAAATTACCGAAAAAGTAGCTAAATTTTTATGCAAAAAGTTTAATCTTAACGAACTAGAACTATTTAATTTTCTAGGCGTCAAATATTTAAACATTACAAAAGCTGAAAAAGGTGCCGGAATCTTTTACTTAAAAGAGCAAGAAACTCAATATTTCTCTTTCCGCCATACCAGCTAATGTAGTCGATTCTTCTGGCGCAGGAGACGCATTCTTCTCAACCTTCATAAAATATCTAGCAAAAGATGAACTTTCTTATAAAACCATAAACGAAGTAGCAAAAAAGGCAACTAAAAACTCTGCAAAAGTAATATCGCAAATTGGTGCAACGGGTAGATTGATAAGTCAATCATCAGGAACTCCTCAAAAGACCAATTTATGCGTTACTTGTGAATTAGATAAATCAGAAAAGATAGCTAAACCAAAAGTTCTTAAAACTACTTCTAATGTAAATAACTTGCTGCCTAGATTGTTAAAAGTAGATAATTTAGATACTGTATCCGAGATACAAAAGCTTATAGTAAACATTAAAAAACAAAGAGATAACGTAGCTATTATCGGGACTGGTGGCTCCTTTATATCTGCGCATTTTATTGCTAAATTACTATCACAAGAATTAGCTAAACCAATAATAGCTCTAAAGCCAAGAGATATTTTTATTTATCCTATTAAGAACATTAGCTCTGCAATCTTATTAACCTATTCTGGCAAGACTCCTGATATTTTAACTGTTAACGATTATCTAAAGAAAAATAATATCAAAAGTTATATTGTAACTAATCAGGAAAAAGATAATCCAGAAGAAAATATTATCTCCTATAATTCCAGTAGAACCGAAAAAGGATTCTTAGCAGTTGCTGGCACAGTTATTCCTGTTTATCTATTTGCTAAATCTTGCTTAAAAGAGATAAATCTTAAAGATTTCGTTGAAAATTCAATTACAAAATGGAAATCTGAACTATCTTTTGAAAATCTAAATCTAAAAATAGCAGACAAACCATTACTTATAGATATCTTCTCAGACTATGAAACTGGTACTGCTACCCTAGATCTTGAATCAAAATTTGTCGAATCAGGTTTTGGTAGAGTAACGATTCATGATAAAAAAGATTTTAGCCACGGTAGATTTAATATCATAAGCTCATTTAAACCTGATTTAATTATTTTCCTTGATAGCAAGGGCAGTGGTAAATATAATGAAAAACTCTATAAATATCTCACTAAAGAGGATGTGTCAATAATCCATCTAAAAACAAATGAATCTGGCATCTTAGCCGATCTTGATCTATTAATCGCTAGTCAGTTTCTAATCCAATCTATTAGTGAGATCATAAAGCGTGATCTTACAAAACCAGACTATCCAAAACGAGCTATGTCTTTATACCGTTATAAAGATCAGTTCATTCTTTAACGATTTAATTAATTTTCTTTAATATTTCTTTTACTATTTGAAGGTCTTTTATAAAGTCCTTCTTTACTTCTTTTCTATAGATAGTTGCGCTCGGATGATAAGACACTAAAAACTGATATTCTTTTCCTAAAACTTCAGCCTTAAAAATCTTTCCATGATTTTTACTAATCTCACCTTCTACAAAATGCCCCATAGCATGTCTACCACATAAGATAATTAACGTAGGATTCATTTCCTTAATTTCTCTATAAAGAAAAGGTAAAAACTCCTGTTTTTCTGATATTTTTGGGTCTCTATTCTTAGGTGGACGATACTTTACAGTGTTTGTAATATAAAAATCCTTATCTTCTAGTCCTACATTTTTTAATACTTCTCTTAGGATCTTGCCACTCATGCCAACAAAAGGCTTTCCTTCCCGATCTTCAGTAGCACCTGGTGCTTCCCCAATCACCATAATCCTGGCGTCTGGCTTATAATCATCGAAAACTAATTTTGCACCAGAATCTCTTAAACTCTTACAGACATCTTTTTCTAAGATTTCTTGTTTTAGAGTTTCTACAAAATTTTGAGAACCATTCATCTTCTTAGATTATATAAGACTAAAGAAAATTGTATAAGTTATATAAAAATAAGGCGCTTAGCGCCTTATTTTACTTACTCTCTTTATTTACTTAGCCGATCTTATTTAACATTTTTCATTGTAAGACCAAGCCGTCCTTTATCGTCTATAGACGTTAGCTTAACTCTTACAGTTTGTCCAACTTTTAAGACATCGCTAACGTTTTCTACACGCTTATCGGACAACTGTGAGATGTGAAGCATACCATCGCTACCAGGCAAGATATTCACAAATGCTCCAAAGTCTTTAATAGACACTACTGTACCATCGTAGACCTTGCCAACCTCAGGTTCTTCAGTTAAATCACGAATTAGCTTAATAGCTTTGTTAATCTTTTCAGTATCTGAAGCAGCTACAGTAATTAATCCGCTATCTTGAATGTCAATCTCTGCACCAGTATCAGCAATAATCTTATTAATTGTTTCTCCACCCTTACCAATTACTGCGCCAATTTTTTCTGGATTAATAGTAATTTTCTCAATTCGTGGAGCTAATGGACTAATGTGGTCTCTTGGTCCAGATAATATGCTAACCATGTGAGCTAAGATTTCACCACGACCAATTTTAGCTTGTGCTAAAGCTTGCTTTAGCACCGTTACTGGTAACCCATGTACCTTCATGTCCATCTGCAAAGCCGTAATACCTTCTGTAGTACCAGTAACTTTAAAGTCCATATCACCAGCAAAGTCTTCGGCATCGGCAATGTCAGAAAGCACATAGGCTTTTTCGTCCTGATACATTAATCCCATAGCAATACCAGATACTGGTCTTTTAATTGGTACACCAGCATCCATTAAAGCAAGACAAGATGAACAGGTTGCAGCCATGGATGTTGAACCATTTTGCGACATAATTTCAGTTACCGAACGGATAGCATATGGGAAGTCTTCAATAGATGGTAAGACTGCCGTTAAAGCACGTTCTGCCAAGTATCCGTGTCCAATTTCTCTACGACCTGGAGATCCAAGACGTTTTACTTCACCAACTGTATAACCCGGAGCGTTGTAATGGTGCATATAACGTCTCTCATAATCTGTTAGTTCCATGGTGTCCACAACTTGTGAATAACTTAGTGGAGCTAAAGTTACAATGTTCATAGCTTGAGTTACACCTCTAGTAAATAAACTTGATCCGTGCGTTCTAGGAAGAAAAGCAACTTCGGAAGATAAAGGACGAATCTCAGTTAGTTTACGACCATCTGGACGTACACCTTCTTTAATAATTCCTTCTCTGACATCGTTATGGATTAATTTAGTGAAAGCTTCGTCGAAATCAGCTCTTTTTTCTTCATAAGCTTCTTCGTATTTATCTTCCATTTCTTTATGGAACTCTTCTCTTAATTCGTCTACAAGTTCATTATGTCTTGGATAAGGAGCTCTTAAGGCTTTGCCTAATTTACCATCTGTCCAAGCTTTTACTTCTTCTAACACTTCTTCGTCTGGCAAGACTAAGGTGTAATCAAGTTTTTTAACACCAACTTTTTTAACTAACTTCTTTTGTAGCTCAATTGCTGGTTGCATAGCCTCGTGTGCCCAAGCAATAGCATCGATAATAGTTTTTTCAGAGACTTCTTTAGCACCTGCCTCTACCATGGTAATACCACTTTCGATGCCAGCTACAACAATATCTAATTTATTAGCATCATACTCTTCTCTCTTAGCAAAAGCTTTGAAGGATTTCCCATCTTCAGTCACCCTAAGTCCGGCTACTGGACCATCGAAAGGTATACCAGTTAACATTAAAGCTGTCGATGAAGCAATCATCGCTATTACATCTGGTCTAAATTCTGGGTCCATAGATAGTACAGTTGATACCACCTGCACTTCTCTACGATAGCCTTTAGGAAAAAGTGGCCTGATAGGTCGGTCAATTAACCTTCCAATTAATACAGCTTCATCACTTGGACGACCTTCACGCTTAACAAATCTTGATCCTGAAATTTTTCCAGCTGCATAATATTTTTCTTCATAATCGATAGATAATGGGAAATAATCTAGATCAGCGACTTCTTTTTTACCTACCATTGCCGTACCTAAAACTACCGTCTCACCATAAGTAACTAAAACGCTAGCAGTAGATCTAAATCCAACCCGATTAACTTCAAAAGTTAGTTTTTTACCTAAAAAATCACAAGAAACCGACATTACGTCTTTTCCTCGAGGATTAATGATCATAATCGCTCTTCTCCTTCTTTTATTCGAATAAGTATTGGATAGCTATATTTAAGTTTTAAATACACTTATCCCGCACTTACTCGATTATTATTTATCTTATTAATTATATCGCATCACTAAAAAGAACTCCGCCGATTATTTGCGGAGTCCTAGTTTTGCTACGGTTGCTTTATAAGCTTCAAAATTCTTTTGTTCTAAGTATTTAAGTAATTTCTTACGTCTACCTACCATCTGAACAAGTCCTCGTCGAGCCATAAAGTCGTGCTTATTTGCTTTTAAGTGTTCAGTGACTTCTTTAATTCGCTCAGTCAAAACAGCAACTTGAGCTTGTGGACTACCAACATCGTCCTTGTGAAGCTGAGTTAAAGCAAAAGCCTTAGTTTTATTCTCTGTTGTAATCATCAGATGTATCTTACCAAATTACATCTATAAAATCAATAGACGAATCGTCAAATCAGCACCGCTTAATCGACAATTCCTAGGTCTAGTAAAGTTTTTGCATCCTTTACATTATATTTGCCGACAGTTAGTCTTCTAAGCTCTTTTGTATAAGCACCAGTTTTTAATTTATCGCCTATATCGCTTGCTAAAGTCCTAATATAAGTACCAGAAGACACTTTAGTCTCAATAACTAACTCTGGATAGGTATAGCTAAGGATCTTAATATCATAGATTGTTACTTTACGACTTGGCATTTCAAAGTCCTTGCCTTTTCTTGCAAGATCGTAAGCTCTTTTACCATCAATCTTTATAGCACTATAGATTGGAGGTGTTTGAGTAATCTCACCAATAAATTTGCTTATCACACCTTCAATATCTTCTCTACTAGGAATAACACTTGAGACGTCTTTTATTTCACCTTCAACATCACCAGTTGTACTAGTTTTACCAAGACAAATGGTTGCCCGATAGCTCTTATCTAACTTTGAATAGTGATTAGCGTTTTTGCACTCTTTTCCAGTTAAAATAATCATTAAACCTGAAGCAAAAGGATCTAAAGTACCAGTATGTCCAACTTTGACCTTTTTACCAAGTTCATTAGATAGTTTTCTTCTAATTCTTGCTACCACGCCAAAACTAGTAAGTCCTACCGGCTTATCTATTAAAAGCATTTCATCCATGGTCTAGTACTATATCAGATTAGGTTGGTAATCTAAATGTTGTAGGATCTTGGTCGTCCCTATTCTCTTGACTATTCTGAACCTGAGGCTGAACATCTGGTGCTACACCCTGTTCAAATTTTGGACCCGCGTTGATATTAATAGCATCTTTGTCAAAGCCTGGAGGCATACCGCTAACATCGATATTAGCTGGTGTTGGTGGTATTGGTAGAGATGCCGGGTCAAAAGCTAAATTAGCTTTTTGTTGTGGCTTTGGTGCTTTTTGTTCCATCTTCGTACCAATTGGCTGTTTTACACCAAAGTCATCATTTAAAGTCATATTAGCTTCACTTAAAAGCTTATTAATATCTACCCTTGGCTGGTTAAATGAATCGTCTAATGGTTGAATAACTTTTTCACCACCTCTTGAGCCACTTCTACGTTCTTTAAAAGTTGGTCGTGGCATTAAGTTCTCTTGTGGTTTTGGTGGTTCAGGTTTTAGCTCAAATTTCTCTTCTACCGGCTGTTGTTTAACGGGTTCTTGTTGCTCTTCTTTATTTTTTAAATCTAAGACACCATCAGGATTAGCTTCATTATTTACTTTTACTTCAGGCTCTTCTTTAGTGTCCTCTTCTACTGGTAAATAAGCTTCGTCTGATTTATCAGCTTCGGGTTTGCTAGCTTCATTTACGTTATCAGGAACATTTTCATTAAGCTCTTCTTTCTTCTCTTGGTCTTGATCTTGGCCTTGGTCTTGATCCTGCTCTTTTACTTTATTTTTATTAAAGTCTAATGGTCTATTCGCATCTGCTTCTTTTAGGAGCTCTTCTACAGATACAGCTTTTGGCATTTCAGGAGTGGTCTCTACGCCAATTTCTTTTAGCTCTTTTTCTAAAGCATCTGACGTAGCATCACTACTACTCTTTTCTTCGGTTTTATTATCCTTACTAACTTCACCAGCTTTATTCTCTTTATCTACATAAGCCCTAAGATTTAAAGTGCCATCGCTACCAGCTTCTTCTAATTCTTCAGTAGCTTGTTTTAACTCATCTGTTAATTCATCTTCGGTTTTTTCAAGCTCTTCAGGCTTTGGTTCTTCTTTTGGCTCATCTTCTTCGGCTAGCTTTACGACTATTAACTGTTGGTTAGCACCTGCTGACATTAACTTAGCAGCCAAATTCATAGCCTTTGAAGTTGTTTTCTGATTAGAAAAGCGTTCAGTCTCAGATACTATACCGGTAAGTAAAGCTGTGGCAATCTTTTCATCAAGCAACGGTTTATCTTCTGTAGATAACTTTTCTACTAGCTCTGCTACCATCTCACAAAGTGAAGATGCAAGATCGTCATGCCAGTCAATCGAGCCTAAACTACTCTTTTTCTCACCAGCCGTAATAGAGATTACTGGTGCATCATGTAAGATCTTACCATGTGATTCTAATGCTTTATCTAGACTATCTCGATCTGTAACACCTAAAGCCACCACTAGCTGTACGTTATAGTCTCCTTGAGAAAATTCTAAATCCTTTTCAGATAGTTTATAACGATAAGGTGTTATAAAGATTTTTACAAAATCACCTTCAACATTATATTTAAGGTGATCGGCTTTAGAGATATCTAATGAAATAATAAAATCGCGAAGTGAATCAGTTGAATCTTCAAAAGTTTTTCCTGGCTCCAAAAATTGTAAAGATTTAGGAACATGTGAACTTACTACGGCTGTAGTATGCTTATCTATTTTATTTAATAATTCAGTTAATCCTATTGCTGCGGATAACGAATCTACTGTTGGGTCTTTACTTACAGTTACTAAGATATTGGTGAACTGTTTTAACTTTTCGACGACCTGCTGTCGGGTACTTGAATCACTCATTTTTTTGTTTCGCTTTTTTGTTTTTAGATATAATCTATTTACACTCTAACATAACTAAAAAATAAATATCAATAATCATAAGCAAAATATTTTATAATAAATGGTAATTTAAACTTAGTTTTATTTACCATTACAGGGGTAAAATGCTTTACAAATTGTCAAAAATCATCTATAATCGCATTTGACTAATAAATAAAACTATTAATAATCAGACTAGAGGAAATACATGCCAATTATCAAATCAGCACAAAAACGAATGCGACAAGCTTTAAAACGTCGTGAACGTAATGTTGAACTAAAGAAAAACATTAAAATTGCCCTAAAAGAACTAAAAGCTAACCCATCAGCAGAAAACGCTTCTAAAGTCCAAAGCGCAATTGATACAGCTGTAAAGAAAAACCTACTTAAAAAAGCAACTGGATCACGTAGAAAAGCTGCTGTCTCTAAACTAGCTAAAGAAGCTGGTGTTAAGTTGGTAGCTAAAAAAGAAGAAACAAAGAAAGCTCCAGCTAAGAAAACAGCTACCAAGAAAACTACTAAAAAAGTAGAAAAATAATTAGTCTGATTATAACCATAAATAATAGCCTTGCTAAAGGCTATTATTTTTCTATTTTTCTATCTTTCTCTTTTATCTACTTTTATCTTTAGCAATTAAATAGTCGCTATTTCTATTAGTGCTTGCCTTATATGTGTCCATGCAAGATCAGCACCGGTAGACTTTAAGTTATTATCCGCTCTCTCTAAAATCCTTATAATCTCTTTTAGCTCACTTCTTTTTAAGGCTCGCATACTTGCCACATCCTTTAACATCCAAGATGGATATCCAAGCGACATTAGATCGGATGTGTTTTTATTTAGTCTTAAATAAGCCGTTAATTTAATTACTTGTGATATTAAAAATCCCATAGTCATATAAGGATCAGATGAGATAGCTAAATTATCTATTTTGCTAAGTAAACTACTGCTCTTTTTATTAACTGCAAGAGTTAATAAATCATATACAGAATCTTCTAAAGGTTCTTCTATATAACTTTTAACTGTTTTTAAGCTCACCTGATCAAGCGAAGCTAGCATATCTATTGAATTTTTAATCTGCCATTCGTTATAGCCAGAACGTTTAACAATTTCAAGAACGGCTTCTTTAGAAAATTTATCTGCATATTGTTGAGCATAATTTAAAGCCCAAGCTTTTACTTTATCTTTAGATTGTTTTTCAAAAACCTTTATTAATCCTAGTTTTTTAGCTTCCTTATAAGCTTTAGACCTTTTATCGATCTTTGAATCTAAAACAATAATCTCATTATCTGTTTTACCACCTCTAGAAAGCAAAGCTTCGTAGCCTCCGTTAAGATCGGATAAATTATTTAAGATTATTAATTGTTTTTCACTAAATAAAGACATTGCTTCAACAAAATTATAGATATCTTCAATAGTAATAGAATCGACATCTTTTTTAATAACAGAAAGTGATGAGTTTGTTTTTAAAAAATCTTCAACCTTTTTATTAACTTCTTCGGTCATTAAAAAGTCACAATCACCAATAAAAATATTAATCATCGTTACTCCTTATAACTTGTTCAGCTGGACAAATATGTGTACCTCGGCCAGCAACCCGAATCTTCTCAATTAAAACATCCGGATGGTTTTTACAAGGTTTGCCTTCTCTACGAAAAACATTCGCAAAATTTAAATAAGTTCCTCGATTACCTTTAGCATCTATATAATTTTTATCTGTCGATCCACCAAGTTTTATCGATAATTTCATAACTTTAATTGCTGATTCT
The DNA here is from genome assembly GCA_007845205.1 of TM7 phylum sp. oral taxon 350. Classification (GTDB taxonomy): domain Bacteria; phylum Patescibacteriota; class Saccharimonadia; order Saccharimonadales; family Saccharimonadaceae; genus SDRK01. The sequence continues at coordinate 5,707 of SDRK01000006.1, read as the reverse complement.
AAGATCGAAACCAGTTCATCGTCTGTTAGATCTTTTACCTTGGAGGCTGGATGAACTTTAGCCAAGAATAAAGCCTCATCAGCATAGATATTGCCGATACCAGCAATCACGCTCTGGTCTAAAATTGCAGCTTTAACTAAAGAATTATTTCTTTTGCGAATACGTTTAATAAATTGCTCGGTTATAGATTTATTAGTACCTAATGGTTCTGGACCAAGCTTTTTAATAAATGAATCATTTTCTACTTCATCTTTTGGCATTAATTTGAAATAGCCAAATTTTCGCTGATCATTAAAGAATAATTTTGAATCATCTGTAAATTCAATAATTATCCTAGTTGTTTTATCTGGTAAATTACCAATTAGTGAATCATTTGGATGACCTGCACCAAAATTAAAATCTTTCTCCCGATAAACCAATTGCCCTGTCATCCGAAGATGAACCAAAAACGCATAATCACTATCTAAAGTAATAATTAAAGTTTTGCCACGTCTATTAATATTAGAGATTTTGTGGTTAATAACAAAAGCATCAAGGTCGTTTTTAGAGGCCCGTAATGATTTAGGAGAATCTAAAACAGCAATAGTTTTAATTTTTTTACCAATGATTAATTCAACTAATCCTCTTTTAATAGTCTCAACTTCCGGTAATTCTGGCATTATTTATTCCCTAATTCTTCACTAATCCACTTAATAGTTTCCTGATTGTTCTTATAGACATGCGTATAATCACTAAACTTTCTAAGTTCTACCAAGTTTGAAGGTAAATCGTCAATCATGACAATATTTTCTAAAGCTACTTTGGATGATTTAGCTAAACATTCAAATATTCTAATATCTGGTTTAGAGTACCCCACTTCTTTAGATAAAATAATATATTTAAAATCGTCTCGATAATCTTTTAAATAGTGATTAAAGGTTGGATTATCTGCATTAGATACTAATGCAATATCGATATCTTTTTCTTTGAAAAACTCTAATAATTCTTTATTGACTATTTTTTGATCATTTTTCAAATAAGAAGTATACGAATCGTATTTTTTATCTCTATCCAAAACTAGTACACCAAACATGTCTAGTGCTACTAATTTGATCTTTGTCATCTAAAATAAATCGGACTTTCCAAGACTACCAGTTTTTGGTTTTAACTCAGAAAAATCATTAATTTGATTACGAATTAACTCTGCTGGCTCGTTCGTATTGCCTTTATACGATCCTGGCTGGTCACCACAAGTCGATTTCCAAAGATGTTTTGTAACATTATTACCATTTAATAATTTAAATTCTAAGATGTTACCTTTTGGACAAGCACCACGCATATCGTTTTTGTCGCCATCGAAAGGTGTGTCCTTCATGAAATTCATGCGATTTAATGCATAAACCATTTCTTCATAAGCTTTTGCGTTGTTATCGTAGCTTTTTTCAGCTAGGACTTTACCTAGGTAACCTTCATAAACAACCATTGTACGTTTAACCGGTGTTACGACTATCCGATAAGATCTAAAGTTTTCTTGAGAGACTAGTGGTCCTCGTACAATCATCTCAATACCCCGATCAGTTGCAGTATTAAGTAACGCTTCAGTAGTAATATTAGTTTCTTTTTTCTTAGTTGGTGCTTCAGTAGAACTACTATCTAGCAAAGATTTAGCTAGCATAAATAATGCAAAAATTGCTACTACAACAACGATAGCTATCATTACTAGAGGAGCTGTTCGAGAGTTTCTATTCTTATTCATATTATTTCCGTTTATTTACTTTCTTTATTTTATTATAAATCACCCCAGTTATCACCACTAGCAACATCGACAGTTAACTTGATGCCAAGTTTTGGATAAACATTTTCCATAACGTTTTTTACAAGTTCTTTTACTGTTTCTACTTCATCTTCTGGACATTCCAGCAAAATGCTATCATGCACCTGAATAATCTGACGCGCCTTTAGACCTCTTTTTTCTAATTCTTCATCTAAATGAATCATAGAAAGCTTCATAAGATCGGCTTCTGTACCCTGAATTGGCATATTAATTGTTGATCTTTTAGCGGCTTCTGCAACCATATAGTTACTAGAATTAATATCGTTAGCTGGCCTTTTTCTACCAAATAAAGTTTTTACATAACCGTGTTGTTTAGCAAAATCAATAATACTGTCTAGATATTCTTTTAACTTGATTCGTAGTTTAAAGTAACGCTCAATAAAGTCTTTAGCTTCTTTAACTGACATTTTAGTTGCCACACTTAATCCACGTGGACTCATACCGTATAAAATACCAAAATTAATTACTTTAGCACTACGGCGCATTTCTTTAGTGACTTCATTATCAGGCACGCCGTAGACTAAAGCAGCTGTTCTTTTATGGATGTCTTCGTCTCTATTAAAGCCATCGACCATCTCCTGATCACCAGCTAATACTGCAGCCAGTCTTAATTCAAACTGTGAATAATCAGCTTGTATAAATGTGTAGCCTTCTTTAGGAACAAAAGCCTCTCTAACTTTTCGTCCAAGCTCAGTTCTAATCGGGATGTTTTGTAAATTAGGATCTGTTGAACTTAGTCTTCCAGTTACTACCACGTTCTGATTAAACGTCGTATGCACCCGATCATTTTCGTCCGCTAAGACAGGTAAAGTATCTATATAGGTGTTAATCAATTTAGTTAATTCTCGGTAACGTTCAATAACCTCAATTATTGGATGAATTCCTCTTAATTTATCTAATTCTTTTTGTCCGGTTGAATAGCCTGTTTTGCCTTTTTTAATACCTTTGGTTGGTAAATTCATATGGTCAAAAAGCACTTCAGATAATTGTTTCGGACTGCTTAAGTTGAACTTTTCACCAGATAAATTAAAGGCTGTTTCTTCAAGCTTTTCTATTTCAACCTTTAATTTATCGCTCATCTTTTTTAAGTAAGCTTTATCGATTCTAATCCCTAGAAATTCCATTTTTGCTAAGACTTTAATTAATTTAAAATCGATGTTTTTTGCCAACCGATAAAGCTCTAAATCTTCTTTAAAAGTTACTTCTTGCTTGTTATGTTGTCTAATAATTTCCGATAAAATTAGCTCTGGTGTTGGATCTAATAAGTATTCTTTAACATCTCGCACCGCTCTTAATGGATTAACTAAAAATTCTCCTTGAGCAACATCGAAGACAACATTTGGTAAGGTCTCATACCCTAAAGCTAGTAATTTTTTAAGTAAAGATTTAAGGTCAAAGCCAATGATATTTAAAATCTTAATTAATTCCCGATCATCGTTAATATTTAGACGTACAAAATTCTTTTTATCATAAGACACAAGTAATGTGTCGTTATCTAAATAAACATAGTTATCTGCTAAGATCGCACCAGCTTTAAAGTTGTTATCTAAAGGTACTTCTTTTAAAGAAATAACCTTATCTTCCTCTAATTGCATCTTAGAAAATGAATCACTAGATAGTCTACGAATTAAACTATTAAATTCTAATTCCCTCAATTTATTTAACAGTTTTACTTTATCTAAGTTTCTAGCATTCAAGTGCTTCAAATCTAAGCTAATTGGAGCATTAGTCCAGATATCCGCTAGTTCCTTACTCATATATGCCAAGTCTTTACCAGCTTCTAACTTCTTTCTAACGGATGGTTTTATCTGATATAAATTATTAAATACCTCGTCTAGCGTGCCATATGCGCTAAGTAAAGCTACAGCAGTTTTTTTGCCAATCCCTGGTACGCCCGGAATGTTGTCCGATGAATCACCCATTAGAGATTTTAAGTCCAAAAATTGACTAGTCTTTAGGCCATATTTATCTTCAAAATATGGGATATCAAAAGCTTCAATCTTAGACCCACTCTTTATAGCATAGACAGTTGTCATATCATTAACTAACTGCAACATATCTAAATCCGAAGATATTAAACAAGTCTCAATTCCCTGCTCTTTAGCAAGTCTTGCTAAAGTACCCATGATATCATCAGCTTCATAATCATCTAATTCATAAAGTGGCCAGTTAAAAGCCTCTAGAAGTTCATGCAAAATTGGAATTTGTTCGTAAAAATCGTCTGGAGCTTTCTTACGACCCGCCTTATACTCTGAATAAATTTTTAATCGCCTTCTAATAGAAGTACCTTTTTTATCCCAAGCTACTGCAATATAATCTGGATTTAATTTTGAAATAATCTCTAAAGAAAGCGCTACAAAACCATAAACACCACCAGTTGGGACTCCCTCCTTAGTGCTTAGATTAGGCATTGCATAATATCCTCGATAAAAAATTGATTTTCCGTCAATTACAACAAGTCGCTTAGTCATACTTCTAGTATAAGTAAAAACTGCGTTTTTTCAGAAATTCAAGCTATAATCAATGGAATGGAAACACTACACGTTGCAATTATTCCAGATGGCAATCGGCGTTGGGGCAGATTGAATAATATCGTTAGTCCAAAGAAACTTTACGATCTTGGTATGGATAGCTTAACTACTATCTCTAAAGAAGCAATGAAATTAGGTGTAACACATTTATCTCTATGGGGTAGTTCATACAACAACCTAACAGCTAGAACAGACGATCTAGTAAAAGCTTTAGACTCTGTTTTTTGTAAGAAGATTACAAATTTCATGGATCAAGATTTTATTAAAGAGTACGACGTAAAAATCACCTTTATTGGTGAATGGCGAAAAATTTTATCTAAAAAGACTATTTTATCTTTTGAAAAGTTAATGGAAGATACAAAAAATAATAAAGGTAGATTTATCACCTTCTTTATTGCTTATTCAGGTAGCCGTGAAAGAGATTACGCTATAAAGTCTTTAATAGAAGAACTTAACAATAAAGAACTGAATAGTAGTAATAAAAAAATCAAACCTAATACCGATTTTGAAAAGTTAGAAGATTACACAGCTCTTTTAAGAAAACATTCTTGGACAGGCTTTTTGCCTGAACTAGATTTTGTTATTCGAACTGGTGCTTATAAGGACCCACACAATTCTGCTGGCTTTTTAAATCTACTTTCCGACGAAACGCAGTTTTGCTTTCCTAAAATGTATTGGCCAGAATATAAGAAAGAAACTTTTAAAAAAGATCTAACAGATTATCTAAAACGCGAAAGGAGATTTGGTAAATGATCAAAGAAAAAGACCTTAAGATTATTGTGATCACAGGACTACATTATTCAGGCGTTAGTGAAGCAGCTAAGATCTTTAAAAGTTCTAATTATCCAACTATCGATCTTAAAGATACTAATATCTCCGACATCCATGATGAATGCCAAAACCTTATTGCTTCTGGCCAAAAGACTATTATCTTGGCAGGACAATTAGAATGGCAAGACTATAAATACCTTGCACATGCTTTTCATGGTTCCCTAACTGTTTTATCAGTTTTTTCTCCAAAATCTTTAAGAACTAAAAGGTTCTTAAATGATCTAAATAAAAACACCGATTCTCTTGAACAGCTAGACTACCAAGATCTTGAAGGTAAAACCTATTGTCTTACCATTGCGATCGCTAAAAAGGCTATAAATAATGATAAAGATCTTCCTTTTCTAAAAGCAGAAGTCATAGAAATAGCAAAAGAATTTAATCTAAAGATTGTTTAGATCATAGGCTATGAATAAAAAACAAAGCAAAAAATAAATCAAAGCAAAATAAAAAACATAAGATAAACATAAAAATAGAGGTTTCAACCTCTATTTTATTTATACATCTTTTATTTTTATATCTTTTTTAATTATTA
>SDRK01000031.1 GCA_007845205.1 TM7 phylum sp. oral taxon 350 | reverse complement strand
AATGCAAAAAGTCTGAAATCTAGCAGAATGTACTTATGCTAGGATGATATAATATTACATAGAGAAATAGTTTAGGGATATGTCAGAAACAAAGATTATTGCTGTTACTAATCAAAAAGGAGGGGTAGGAAAAACTACTACTTCTATTAATGTGGCTTATTATCTGGCTAAGTTTGGTAATAAGGTGTTACTTTTAGATTTTGATCCGCAAGGCAATGCCACATCAGGATTAGGATTCCTAAAAGATGATGTTAAGATTACCATGGCTGAAGTAATTTTAGGCAAGAATAAACTTTCAGATTGTATTATTTCTACTAAAGAAAAGAATTTGTTTATTGCTCCAAGTATGCCAACACTAGCGGATGCGGAGTTAAACCTAACAAAGGCAGAGAAGCGTTTTAGAAGACTCCAGATAGCAATCTCATCGGTGGAAGGTGAGTATGATTATGTAATTATCGATTGTCCACCAAGCCTTAGCTTATTGACCGTTAACGCCTTAGCTGCTGCTCAATATGTAGTATTGCCTGTTCAGGCAGAATTTTATGCACTAGAAGGATTAAGCCAGTTAATTAACAGTATGGGATTAGTTGGTAAAAACGTTAACCCAACTTTATCCTTACTTGGCGTGCTTCCTACGATGATGGATTCGAGAACTACTTTGTCTGGTCAGGTGCATTCAGAGATTGCTAAGTTCTTCCCAAATAAGATTTTTAAAACTTCTATACCGAGAAATATTCGTTTAGCTGAAGCGCCAAGTCACGGAGTGCCAGTAGGTGTCTATGATCGGTTTAGTAAGGGAGCAAGAGCTTATAAGGCAGTAACTAAAGAAATAATGGAGCGTGTTGGTGACTAAAAAGGGTGGATTAGGTAGAGGATTAGATTCATTAATCCCAACAAATTTATTAGACGAATCATTCGAGATTTCTGCTGAGCAAGAATCGAAAATGAGCGATATGCGTCAGATTAAAATTACGGATATTGTAGCCGATTCAAGTCAGCCAAGAAAGAATTTTGATCCTGAATCATTAGAAGAATTGGCTAATTCGATTAAAGAGCATGGAGTGTTATTACCACTTGTAGTAGTTCCTGCTAAAGATGGTAATGGGTATGTGATTGTTGCTGGAGAGCGAAGATACCGAGCATCTAAGATGGCTGGACTTAAAAAAGTGCCAGCAATCGTAAGGACTCTATCTGCACAACATAAGTTGGAATTATCTTTAATAGAAAATGTTCAGAGACAAGATTTAAACCCTATGGAAATGGCCATTGCCTATATGAACTTAAGAGATCAGTTTAACTTGTCACTTTCTGAGATTTCTAAAAGAGTTGGTAATAAGAATGTTAGTACAATCTCTAATACCATTAGGCTATTGAAGCTTCCAGAAGAAGTGCAAAAAGCTTTAATTGAAAATAAATTGTCGGAAGGTCAAGCTAGGCCGTTGATTGGCATGGATGAAAAGATTGTCTTAGAATTTTTGCCAAAAATTATTGAAGAAGAATGGTCAGTTCGAAAACTTGAACAATTTGCAGTTAATCTAAAGAAGACTAAAGAGACTGCTGAAGAGGAAGATAAAGTTGTTAAAAAGATACAGGATTCTCCTTACCAAAAAGAACTAGATAAGATTACTAAGAGATTAGACGCTGGTGTAAAGATTAGAACCAATGCTAAAGGTGGGGGAGCAATTTCTATTAAGTTTAAGAACGATGAAGACTTCAAACGCATTAGTAAGCTTTTGGGATTTTAGGATTCTGATTTAGATATCAATAATAGCGTAATTGGTGATTAATAATAAACAATAAAATAAGGTAGCTAAAGGCTACCTTATGTTTATATTCTGATTTCTTATGTTTCTTGTTTTATTTCTTTATGTTCTATTTTATATTCTATCTATTATTTTATTCAGATAGTCTTGGCCATTTATCTGTACCTTCGTGAGTAAAACTACGAAGACTAGTAAAAGGAAAGATTCTAAAAGCAACTGGTCCAACTATATCGTAGTAAGGAATGGTTCCAAGTCCATTTCTGGAGTCAAGTGAATATTTTCCTTGTCTGTGGTCTCCTGCTACGAATATTCTGCCTTCAGGGATAGTAACGCCATCTTCATCTGACATTTTGCTAGTTGGGCTACCTGGCTCGCTATGAAATTCTGAGTCTGGTGTAAAACCATCGGGGTATTGTTTATTGTAGACAAATAATACTCCATTGATAACTTTGACTTTCTCTCCAGTAAAAGCAATTACTCGTTTTACAATATATTCATCTTTAGTACCTGGGGTGTATTGTGGATTACGAAAAACGATAATTTCACCGCGTCTTGGAATATATTCTTTATTTTGGACGTGTGCTAGAGACACGGCTAAACGATTTACAATAACACGGTCGTTAGTGTAAAAAGTATTTTCCATACTAGGCCCAACAACATTGAAGGTTTTAAAAAGGTAAGTATTAACAATAAACGTTCCAAGAAAAACTGCAACAATAAAGATAAAGATATTTAGAATATCCTTTAAGGCTGGGTGTCTTTGCATAAAAGTGGCGTTCATTACTTATACCATTATACATCCACTAAAGTAGATTGCATTTAAGTTAAGCATAAGAATTTTGCAGTGAATGAAAGCGCTTAACGTGTTATTATAGAAAAAGTTAAATTATGCGAAAAGATCCAACATCAATAGATGGTTTTATACCTAGAGGCTCTCTTGGAGACGGTAGAAGAAAATTAAGCACAGTCTCTGAGATTAAAAAGCAAAAGTCAGTTACGCATAGAGTTTTGGGTGGTGACATAAAATCTAAAACTACTGTCGGTACGGTTGATAAGAACCGCTCTATCGATCATAATCACTCACTTTATAAGACGAAATTTACTAGGGTCACAAGAAGTAGTAAGAGTGATATCGAACAATCTTTAAAAGAGATACCTGATTTAGAGCCAGTTCCCAAAAAAGAAGCTGCTAAGAAAAAAAATAAGAAGATCAAGAAGCCTTGGACAAAAAAGCGAAAAATTATTACAGCTGTTATTGGACTAGTTGTTTTAATAATAGTTGGTGTTTTAGCTTATAACTTTATTAGTGCATCTGGAAAATTAGGTAAGGTTTTTGGTGGTTCGGTTTTTGACTTACTTCAAGAAGCGGAGTTAAAAAAGGATGCTAATGGTAGAACTAATGTATTAGCTATTGGAACTTCTGAGGATGATCCAGGACATGATGGGGCATGGCTAACCGATTCCATGATGGTTCTAAGTATTAGTAAAGAAAAAGAAGATGCTTTTATGTTTTCTATTCCAAGAGATCTTTTTGTAAACTACGGAAAAGCTTGTCCAGCTGGATATGGTGGTAAGATTAACGCTTACTTTTCTTGTGTTAATGGTAATTTTGATAATAATGATCCAAATGCTGAGAAAAATGAAACAGAACGTTTAGATGCTTTAAGAAAATTTATTGGTGATCGCTTTGGTTTGGACATTCAATATGCAATGCATGTTAATAACTCAGTAATTAGAGATGGTGTTAATGCAGTTGGTGGTATTGATGTTGATATTCAAGGAAGCAATGGTGCTGAAGGTATCTTAGACCGTAATATGGACTGGCGCTGTAACTACCAATGTTATTTAGTGAAGTATAAGAATGGTGTACATCACTTAGATGGAGATCACGCTTTATATCTAGCAATGGCTAGAGGTGATAGCGCACCAACCTATGGATTAGGTAATTCGAATTTTGACCGTGAAGTTAATCAGCAAAAGATATTGGTAGCCTTAAAGGAAAAAGCTTTATCTACTGGTACTTTGACGGATATTAATAAAATACAGAGTTTATTAACGGCACTAGGTAAGAATTTACGTTCTAATATTGAATTTAAAGAGATTAGATCATTTGCGTCACTTGCTTCTAAGATAAAGCAAGAGAATATAAAATCTATAAACTTCTATTTAGGTGACAATAAGCTAATGAAGACTGGTATGCAAAATGGCGTAAGTTACGTCATGCCATCTGCTGGAGTTGAAAACTACTCTGATATTAAAAAAGAAATTAAAAAATACATTTTCTTAGATGATACTTCTAAAGAAGGTGCGAAAGTTGCAGTATTAAATGGCTCGGGTATTTCTGGACTAGCAGAAAAAGAAGCAGAAAAGCTAAAAGAGCAGGGCTATGATGTAATTTACTTTGGTAGCGCTTCCAGTCAAGAACATAAGACATCGAAAATCTATTTTGAAGAGAATAAATATCCTAAGACAGTGGATAAAATTAAGAATCTTTATAATGCTGATGAAAAGCAATTAAATCAAGTACCTGGCGATGTGCCTAAAGAGGCAAATGTGGTGCTCTTACTTGGTAGCGATTATAAGCAATAATATTAGGTGTGATAAAATAGCGTAAGTTATGGATTTACTAAGATCGGTTAGAAGAAAAACGACAATTAGTGACTTTTTGTATATCTTTTTAAACATTGCTTTAGCAATTACAGTTTATTTGTCTGTTTTACTAACTGGTTTATTTCAGATTGGATTAGCTCTTCTAATTGTTAGTAAGTGGCGTGTTTTTGCTGTTAGG
>SDRK01000030.1 GCA_007845205.1 TM7 phylum sp. oral taxon 350 | reverse complement strand
ATTGTTGGGGAGATAATGGCTATGGATATTTAGGGGATGGCACAAATAACGGAAGTAACGTTCCTAAAAAGTTAAAGATTGGAACGAACGGTTCAGAAATTCCAGCTGGTAGTACTATTAAGAAAGTTTCTGTAAGTAGTGGTGCGGTTTGCGCAATTGCTTCTAACGACCTTCTATATTGTTGGGGAGATAATAGCGGTGGGGAATTAGGAATTGGTCAGATTGGTAATAGAGAAGTACCTAAACAGGTAAAGATCGGAGTATCTGGTTCTGAGATGCCAGTTGGTGTAACAATTAAGAAAACATATCCTAGTCCGAATGGAGAAGCGATGTGTGTAATTGGTACTGACGATAATACATACTGTTGGGGAAATAATGAAGATGGACAACTTGGTATTGGCGAATCTGGTAATACTCTTTATGCACCTAAAAAGTTAAAGATTGGAACGAACGGTTCTGAAATCCCAAGTGGGGTTAAGCTTAGGGAGCTATCTCTAGCAGATAGCCATGGTTGTGGTATTGGAACGGATAATCTCTTGTTTAAAAGCACCAGCTACTACATCTTGCGAAATAGATTGCTCTGAATAAATAGAACTTACTTTTTGTGGCGTCTTATACGCATTGCTTGTAAGGCCAGCACCTAACCTACCACTTAAAGCATTCGCACCCCAACAATACATCGCACCTAAATTATCTATTAAACAAGAATGAATATCCCCAGTTGACATCTGACCAGCCTTTAATTCTTTACCATTAAATAAAGATAATTTTGTTGGCTCTAGATGGTCGATAGTTGTTGATCCATCTCCAACTTGTGCCATCTGATTCCAACCCCAACAATAAATATTCTTTTTAGTTGTAGTAGCACAAACTGTATATCCACCAACCGATACATCATCGAAAGAATATTCATCGCTAGGGATCTCCCCCTGATGAACTCTCGTCGGAACAATTCTGTTAGGACCAACATCACCAAGACCATTTTGACCCTTAGTATTCAATCCCCAACAATATACTTTCTTGTCGGAAGCTAGTGCACAAGAATGATCCGTTGCTATTGATATCCTTTCTATACTAGATCCAGATGGAATTTCAGAACCGTTTGTTCCAATCTTTACCTGTTTAGGTGTATTAAATTGTAAAACACTAGAACCTAGCCCAAGTTGTCCATAGGTATTACCACCCCAACAATAAGCTTTCATTTCATCAGTTACCGCACAAGCATGGTCACTTCCTGTAGAAATTTGCTTAATCACAGCAGTTGCTGGGATTTCAGATCCATCTGTACCTTTCTTAACTTTCTTTGGCACAAGCATGTCAGTTTCAGTACCATTACCCAAACGGCCTATATTACCACGTCCCCAACAATAAGCATTACCGTCATCAACCGTAGCGCAAGCAAATTCTAACCGCTTTGTTTTTATCGAAGTAAATTTTGCCCCACTCGGAATTTCAGATCCATCTGTACCAACTTTTACCTTTTTAGGCACCGCATAGTCAGCAGTAGAATTAATTCCTAATTGTCCGAAAGTATTATCGCCCCAACAATAAGCATCTCCTTTATCCGATATGCCACAACTAGCTCTAATACCAGCAGCTACTGAGGTAAAAGTATCTCCTTTAGGGATCTCAGACCCATTCTCACCAATTACCACCTTATTAGGAACTGGAAATCTATCTGGCGAAGCTTCGCCAAGACCTAGCTGCCCTTTTTCATTATCGCCCCAACAATAAGTTGTATCATCCATTGCTATTGCACAAGAATGCGTATCTCCAGAAGATAAGAATCTCCAAGACAATTCATTTTGGTTAATTAATTTAGCATTCAAGTTACTAAATAAAAAAGTAGATATAAAAGTAATAATTATTGCCACAAAAATAGCAATAATTAAATTAAGTTTCATTCCTAAAAAATTATTATTTTTCAAAATAAAATATCTTTGTTTCATAACTCCCTTAATTATTCTTATTATACACAAAAGATAAGCACTTTAATAATTAGCCTTTTTGGCTTTTAACAGAGTAAAAACATTGACTTTATAGGAATATAATTATAAGATTATCAAGAATATGAAAAAAGACATCCACCCATCAGACTATCGTCAAGTAGTCTTTCAAGATGAAGCTGCAGATTTTGCATTCTTAACTCGTTCTACTGCTCAAAGCAAAGAAACTATTAAGTGGAAAGATGGCAATGAATATCCTCTAGTGAAGGTTCATATATCTTCTGCTTCTCATCCGTTCTACACTGGTGAGCAAAAAGTTCTTGACATTGAAGGTCGTGTAGACAAGTTTAAGGCACGTGCAGCCGCTGCTGAAGCTAAGAAAGCTAATCTTCAAAACAAAGCTAAAAAACAAGCAGCTGAAGCAATCAAGAAAGATTCAAAAAGAACAAAATAACGACGATCAAAACAATTAGCACTAGGCCAAAACGACCTAGTGCTTTTTATGTATAATGGAATAAATTACTATGCAAGATATTAAAATTGATTTAGATGCCCTAAAAAATGAAAAAAAAGAAATTGAAGATTTTTTGTCTTCAGCTAATGCTTTTTCAGATCCAAGTTTTAAACAAAAAAATAAACGCCTTATCGAGTTAAATGATTTAATTGAATTAGAAACAAAAAAAAGAAAACTTTTGGCAGACATTAAAGATTCAAATGAATTATTATCCGATCCTGAGATGGCAGATTTGGCTAAAGAAACTATTACTGAAGCTGAAAATGAATTAGCTAATATCAATGAAAAAATCTTTATCATGCTAACACCAAAAGATCCAAACGATGACAAAGACATCATCATGGAAATTAGAGCTGGTGCTGGTGGTGACGAAGCTTCTTTATTTGCTGCTGAATTAATGCGAATGTATTTACGTTATTGTGAATTAAATGGCTTTAAAACCGAATTAATCTCCGAAAGCTCCAACGATAGTGGTGGATATAAAGAAGTCATCTTTTCTATTAAAGGCGATTCACCTTATTCTATCTTTAAATTTGAATCAGGTGTACATCGTGTGCAAAGGGTTCCAGCTACCGAAAGCCAAGGACGTATTCATACATCAACAGTCACAGTAGCTGTACTTCCTGAAGCTGAAGAAACAGATATTGAAATTAATCCTAATGATTTAAAAATTGACGTTTATAGATCGAGTGGTAAGGGTGGACAAAGTGTCAATACAACAGACTCAGCAGTAAGAATTACTCACCTACCTTCTGGCATGGTTGTAACTAACCAAGATGAAAAGTCACAGATTAAAAACAAAGAAAAAGCTATGAGTGTCTTAAGAGCTAGACTCTTACAACAAAAAATCGATGCCGAACAATCTAAACTTGAAGCCGAAAGAAGATCTCTAATCGGGTCGGGCGATCGTAGTGAAAAGATTCGCACTTATAACTTTCCACAAGATCGTATCACAGATCATCGAATCGGCTATTCTAGAAGTAATATCAATGCCGCTATGAATGGCGATATTAAAGATATCATAGATCACCTACAAAACTTTGAACGCGAATTAAAAGTTAAAAATGCAGAACAAGAAAATAGCTGAAATACTTTTAATTACTAAACAAAAATTAATGAATCATGGTATTAAAAGCTGGAATCTAGACAGCGAGCTAATTGTTTCTCATGTGCTAAATCTATCTCGTTTAGAGCTAATTACTAAAGATGAAGATTTCGTAACAAAAGAACAACAAAACCTCATAGACGAATTAATATCTAGACGGATATCAGACGAACCACTTGCCTATCTACTAAATAAAAAAGAATTTTATGGTAGAGACTTTTATGTAGATAATAGTGTTTTAATACCTAGGATCGAAACTGAATCAATTATCTTTAACCTACCACAAGACAACCGGCCCAAAAAAGTTTTAGATATCGGCACAGGTTCGGGATGTATTGCCATTACTATAAAACTTGAAAAACCAGAGTATCACGTAGATGCTTTAGACATTAGCGAGAACGCCTTAAAAACTGCAGAGTTGAATGCTAAAAAATTAAACGCTAACGTCCATTTTTTTCATTCCAACCTTTTATCTAACGTTAAAGATAAATATGATTTAATCATTGCAAATCTTCCTTATGTGGATGATTCTTGGAACATAGATTTAAATGCCTTAAGCTACGAACCATCCTCTGCATTATTCGCTAAACGTGAAGGACTAGACTTAATCTATAAGCTATTAGATGAAGTAGATAAAATAGCAAATCAAAATGCCCTTTTATATCTTGAAAGTGATGAAACTCAGATTCCTAAGATTATTGAATATACCAAAAACAAAAAATCCATCCGCTTTATTAAAGCAGATGGATTAATTAGCATTTTTAGGATTAACTCAATACTTAATTAAATTTTAAATAATGTCTTTTAATAGTCTTCCGTGTTTTTTAAAGAAGATTTTGGATAAGATCCTAAATTAATGTCTTTGGTAATTTCTTTACCATCACGCAAAACGCTTAGTTTTATCTTATCGCCTGGGACGTATTGTGACACAAGATCAGAAACACCACCGCCAGATCCACCGACTTCTTGTCCATTAACTTTAGTGATAATATCCCCTTCTTTAATTTCCGCCTTATCTGCTGGTGAATTTTTCTGTACGGCAAGTCCTGAAGATGTTCTAATATATGCACCTCGTTTTACTGGTAATTTATAAGCTTCAGCAATATCGGCATTAATATCTACATACTGTACGCCTAGGTAAGCTTTATCTATCTCGCCAGTTTTTAACACTGTTTTTACAATACCTTTTACACTATTTATCGGTATTGCAAAACCCATGCCATTAGCATTAGAAGCAATTGCAGTATTAATTCCT
>SDRK01000029.1 GCA_007845205.1 TM7 phylum sp. oral taxon 350 | reverse complement strand
CCATGTGCTTTAGTTGAGATTTTAATTTATCTTTAGCATGAGAAGTCGTAACAAGCTTTAACCAACCTTTATTTGGATAAGAAGCTCTTCTGGTAATAATCTCAACTACGTCACCATTTTCTAAAGGTGTATCAAAGGATCTAATTTGTCCATTAACTTTAAAAGTGTGGGCGTGCTTACCAACATCTGAGTGTACTAAATAAGCAAAGTCTAGGGGTAAGGCACCAATTGGCAAATTAAAGATATCTCCTTTTGGTGAATAAACGAAAATTCGGTCTGAGAATAAATCTACTTTTAATTGTTCTTCAGGGATGTCTTCGTTATTGCCTAATTTTTCAGCTACTTCTTGTAATCTAGTAATCCATTGAAGATTGGCAGGCAGGCTTGTGACGACGTGTCTTTTTGTGTAATTCTCAGAAGATTTAGATGCATGATAGTGAAATGATGCAGCTAGTCCTTTTTCTGCATATTCGTGCATCTCTTTGGTTCTAATTTGAAATTCAACAATTTGTTTGTTCGGTGTTACCACTGTAGTGTGTAAACTTTGGTAACCATTAGGCTTTGGTATGGCAATATAGTCTTTGATACGAGCAATCATTGGCTGATACATAGAATGCAAAATTCCAAGTACCCTATAGCAATCTTCTTTTGTATCTAGAATGACTCTTAATGCCATTAGGTCGTAAATTTCATCTATGTTGCCTTTTTTCTTGATCATTTTCTTATGAAGAGAATAAATACTTTTTATTCGTCCATTAACTTCGTATTTAATACCTTCGGCTTTTAGCTTAGTCTCAACTTCATTACGGATAATTCCTAATTTTCTAGTACTTTTACCAAGACGTTTGCGCATTAGAATGGAAAGTCTTTTATATTCTTTTGGATCTAAATAGCTAAAAGCCAATTCTTCAAGTTGCATCCTGACGCGGCCCATTCCTAATCGATCGGCCATTGGAGCAAAAACAGCTAGTGTCTCACGGGCAATTTTAATTTGCTTTTCGGGGGATTTGTATTTAAGGGTTTGCATATTATGTAAGCGGTCTGATAGCTTAATAATCACGACACGAACATCATCGGCAACAGCAATTAAAAGTTTTGAAAGGTTTTCTTTGGTAGAATCCATATAATTTGAAATGTCTTTCATACCGGATCTGGCTTGTGATACTTTTGTAACTCCGTCTACTAGTTTTGCAATTTCATTTGAGAAATTCTCTTTGATATCTTTTAAGGTAACGTTGGTATCTTCTACAGTATCGTGAAGTACGCCAGCAATTACTGAATCAATATCCATGCCCCATTCAATTAGATTATGAGCAACAGCTAGAGGGTGAGTAATATAAGGCTCTCCAGAACGTCTAAACTGTCCTTCATGAGCGACTGATGCAAAATTAATAGCTTTTTCTAATTTTTCTACTTGGCTTTTAGGATAAAAAGCTCTAGCTAAAATTAGCACCTCTTCACGTTTCATACATTAATTATATAATGCTAGAACCAATTAATAAAAATATGTGATTTTTAAGAGAAAAACATCTGTACAAAACATTGCGTTTATGCTAATATAGCCTTGTTAAGTAAAAAGAAAGAAAACAAACAATGACAACAGACGTAGCGACACAAATTTTAGTTATTTTTCTTTCCGTGGCCTTATTAGTGTTCTTAGTCTGTGGAATTGTTGTAGGAATACTTCTAATTAGAGTTACTAAACAGATTAAGAATATTACTAATATTACAGAAAAGACTGCTATGAAAGTTAATGATGTAGTAAATGAGACGGCGCAATATGTAGCTCCAGTAGCTGTTGCTGGCGCAATTAAGAATGCTTTTAAGATGTTTAGTAAAAAGAAAAGTAAACGAAAGGAATAAAAATGAGCAAAGGAAAATTTGCTTTAGGCGCATTAGTCGGTGCTGGACTTGGTGCAGTCGCTGGACTATTATTCGCTCCAAAGAGCGGAAAAGAGACTAGGGAAGATATTAAAGCTAAAGCTACTGACCTAAAGGTTAAGGCTGATAAGAAAATGGAAGAGGCAAAGAAGAATGTTGATAAAACAGCAAAAGACGTTTCTTTAAAAGCTGAAGATCTAAAGGTTCGGGGCGAAAAAGCCGTAGAAGGCGCAAAGCGTGGTTTCTTTGACAAAAAGTAGTTAGAAAATAATTAGAAAATATAAATAAAAGATATAAACAATTTACCGATTGTATATAGAAATGCCTTATAGTTATAAGGCATTTTTCTTTTGTTATACTAAAAATAACTAGAGACAATTTATAGGTAGGATAGATGGTATATGTGTAATAAAAACAAAGAAAAAGTAGAAAAGCTGAAAACGAAAGCATTAAATGCTACTACCGAGGATCTTTTTAATGATTTTTATCAGAATCGATATAAAGTATATTGGTTTAATTTTGTTAGAGGAATATTTTTTGGTGCAGGATCAGTTTTAGCGGGCATTCTTTTAATCGGATTTTTAGCATTTTTGTTATTTTTATTTGGTGGATGGTTACCACCTGTAGTTGCGGATTTTATTCGAGAAATTTTAAATAATCTTAAGAAATAACTTTTTAAATAAAATTTTAAAATATATAATTAATGTAACAAATGGGTGAAGAAAAAGGGGAAAGAGTGTACGAAGTGGGAGACACTGGTTTTAAAACCAGTGATTTTGTACATCTTCATAACCATACCCATCACTCTTTACTTGATGGCTTAACAAAAATTGATGAACTTGTTGATGAAGTCTATAACAAAGGCATGGAAGCCTGTGCTATTACTGATCACGGGACTTTGTCCGGAGTATTAGATTTTTATAAACGAGCAAAAGCTAAAAGTATTAAACCAATTATTGGTTATGAGGCTTATATTGCAGCACGTAAATATACAGATCGTGATCCTCAATATGATAAAGTTAGATACCACTTAACGGTTTTGGCGATGAATGAGAAGGGTTATAAAAACCTAATGCAGTTATCTACTACTGCCAACTTAGATGGTGTTTATTATAAGCCTCGAATTGATCATGATTTATTAGAAAAATATAACGAAGGATTAATAATCTTATCTGGCTGTGCTGGTGGTGAGCTTTCTGAAAAAATAAAAAACGATGATTATGAAGGAGCGAAAGAGATTGCTCTTTGGTATAAGTCGGTGTTTGGTGACCGGTATTACTTAGAGATGCAAGATCATGGACATCCTGATACTGATTTTTATTGGGACGTACAAGCAAAAATTAATGATAGCCTAATGAAGCTTAGCAAAGAGCTTGATATACCGCTTGTAGTGACTTGTGATGCTCACTATTTAGATCATGCCGATCAGGAAGCACATGAGATTTTGCTTTGTGTTGGTACTGGTTCATATTTATCCGATGAAAAGCGCATGTCTTTAAAAGAGTTTGATCTTCATGTGTCTGATCCTAAAGATATTATTACTAGGTGGTCCAAAACTTGTCCTGAGGCTATTAGGAATACTAAAAAGATTGCCGATCGTATTAATCTTGAAATTGAGTTAGGAAGAATCTTAATCCCAACTTTTGATGTTCCCGAAGGATATAATGAACATACTTATTTAGAGCAGATGATTTGGCATGGTCTTGCTAAACGATACAACAAAGACAAACAAGACGAGATAGATGTGCTTACAAATGAAGAATGTAAGAAACTAATTCATAAAGAAGCCATTGAACGAGTTGAATATGAGTTATCTGTAATAGATAAGATGGGATATTCAGGTTACTTCTTAATTGTGCAAGATTTTATTAACTGGGGTAAATCTCAAGGAATTATTTTTGGTCCAGGACGTGGATCTGCTGCTGGGTCTTTAATTGCTTACGCTATTAGAATTACTGAACTTGATCCACTTGAGTATGGCTTGCTGTTTGAGCGTTTTTTAAATCCTGATCGTATCTCGATGCCAGATATCGATGTGGATATTCAAGATTCTCGTCGAGATGAGGTTATTGCTTACTGTACTGATAAATATGGTAAAGAAAGGGTCTCTAATATAGCAACCTTCGGCAAGATGGCTGCAAAGAATGCCGTAAGAGATGTTGCTAGGGTTCTTGAAGTGCCATATTCAGAAGCTAATGAAATGTCAAAAACAATACCACCACCAGTAATGGGTCGTCATGTACCACTTAAAGTATCGGTTAAAGAAGATGCGGATTTAAAGAAGCTTTATGAGTCTAGTGCGGAGAAAAAAGAAGTCTTTGATTATGCAATGCGTCTTGAAGGTACCATTAGAAGCCATGGCGTGCATGCTTGTGGTGTTGTGATTGCGCCTGATGATTTAGTAAAATACATTCCTCTTGAACAAGCACAAAAAGGTGTTGTAGCAACACAATTTCCAATGGGTGAGGTAGAAGAGCTTGGTCTTTTAAAGATGGACTTTTTAGGTCTTTCAAACTTAACAATTATTAATAATGCTTTGAGAATTATTAAGAAGGTTTATAAGACAGAGATTGATTTATCTTCAATCCCATTAGACGATAAAAAGACTTATGAGCTTTTTCAAAGAGGAGATACAACTGGTGTATTTCAGCTTGAATCTGCCGGCATGAAGCGATATCTAAAGGAGCTAGTTCCGACTAATTTTGATGATATTATCGCGATGGTTGCATTATACCGTCCAGGTCCAATGCAGTTTATTGATAGCTTCATTAAGCGTAAACATGGTCGAGAAAAGATTACTTATCTTCATGAGAAGATGGAACCAGCTTTAAAATCAACCTATGGTATTTTGGTATACCAGGAGCAATTCATGCAGATTTCAAAGGATCTAGCTGGCTTTACTGGTGGCCAGGCAGATACTTTGCGTAAGGCTGTTGGTAAGAAAAAGATAGATCTTATGAAGAAGATTAAACCGGACCTAATTGAGGGTGCAATTAAGCATTCTGGGGCTGATAGAGACATGATGGAGACTTTCTGGGCGCAACTAGAAGAATTCGCTAACTACTGTTTTAATAAGTCACACGCCGCTTGTTATGGTCTAATTGCTTATTGGACGGCTTATCTAAAGGCTAATTTTCCAAATGCTTTTATGGCAGCATTAATGACTTCTGATTATGATGATACGGATAGATTAGCGATTGAAATTAATGAATGTAAGCATATGGGAATAGATGTTTTAGCACCAGATGTTAATCAGTCGTTCGTAGAATTTGCTGTAGTGCCGGAAGATGGATCAATACGTTTTGGTATGGCTGGTGTTAAGGGTGTTGGTGTATCGGCAGTTGAAGCAATTTTGGAAGCTAGAAAAGATGGTGAGTTCAAATCAATTGAAGATTTTGCAAGAAGAGTTCCAACGTCGAAATTTAATCGTAAATCATGGGAAGCTTTAATTAAATCTGGCGGTTTTGACAAATATGGTGATCGGGCGGATTTACTTGCTAGTATTGATACGATTATTGCTTATGCTTCTAAACTACAAAAGGAAGAATTGTCTGGACAAGCTGACTTATTCGGTGGAATGGCAAATCATGAAGACCTAACCATTGGTCTTGATATTACTAAAGCCCCTGAAAGGGTTAGTCCAAGAGAACAGCTACTATGGGAAAGAGAATTACTGGGTCTATACGTGTCAGCTCATCCTTTGGATAATTATGATACTTTCTTTAACGAACAGACTCAGAAGATTAGCTCTATCGATAAATATGCTGATCAGAAAACGGCAATCATTGGCGGTATTATTACCCAACTTAAAGTGATTAATACTAAAAGCGATAAGAAAATG
>SDRK01000005.1 GCA_007845205.1 TM7 phylum sp. oral taxon 350 | reverse complement strand
GTAACACAAGAAGATTTTATTGCCGGAGGATTATTAGCTGGAAAGACATATAATGATATTGTGTCAGAGCTAAAGCGTTTTAATTATAAGCAAATAGAACAATTATAATACATACTTTCTCCCACGATTAATTTGTCTTAAAGAATTGGCGGGAGAAAACGCGCGTCCGCGCAGATTTTCAGAAACAGTCATAGATCTGGTGGGCGATAGAGGACTCGAACCTCTGACTTTCACAACGTCAATGTGACGCTCTAGCCAACTGAGCTAATCGCCCACATGAGGCTATTTTAACAGATTAGTTTATTGACTCCAATAATTTATCGGTGTTTAATTAGCAGTAGATGATGATATAGCTTAACGACCTATGGAGTCTCGCAACAACTTGCGTTAGTAGTAGAAGATAAGTGCTGAGGTTTTTTCTTCAGAAGTCCGGTGGAACCGTCCGAAAGGACCCGAGACATGCGAAATGAGAGTGTATATATACTTGATCGCATGATTTTTTATTACCAAAAATAAGGAGAAATATATGTCAGAGAAAGAAGATAAATTATATAAGATGCGACATAGCTTGGCGCATTTAACCGCAGCTGCTGTAAAAGAGTTATGGCCAACAGCTAAGTTTGGTGTGGGTCCAGTTGTTAAGGATGGTTTTTATTATGATATTGACCTAGGAGATGTAACAATTTCCGAAGCGGATTTTCCAAAAATAGAAAAAAGAATGAAAAAGCTAATTGCCAAAGACCAGAAGTTCGAACGTTTAGAAAAGAATGTCGATGAAGCAATTGCGTGGGCAAAAGAGAATAACCAACCATATAAAGTTGAATTATTAAATGATTTAAAACGAGCTGGTACAACTGTTGCAAAAGATTTAGATTCTAAAGAGCTTGGTCTTGAAAGTGCGGATGGTTCGAAAATTGAAAAAGTCTCTTTTTATAAAAATGGAGATTTTGTGGATCTTTGTCGTGGGTCACACGTTAATTCAACAAAAGAAATTGGCGCATTTAAATTAATGCGGGTTGCTGGTGCTTATTGGCGAGGTAATGAAAATAATCCACAAATGCAAAGACTATATGGTGTAGCTTTTGAAACTCAAGAAGAATTAGATACATATCTTAAGAATCTAGAAGAAGCTAAAATGCGCGATCACCGTAAATTAGGTAAGGAATTAGATCTTTATACTTTTTCTAATTTAGTTGGATCTGGTTTACCTTTATTTACACCAAGAGGTACTGCTTTAAGAGATGTGTTAGCTAAATATTCAAACCAATTAAGAAAAAAGTTTGGTTTTGAATCTGTTTGGACTCCACATATCACAAAAAATGATCTATATAAGAAGTCTGGTCACTGGGCAAAATTTAGTGAAGAGCTATTTTTGGTTAAATCACAAGAAACTAAAGATGAATTTGTGATGAAGCCGATGAACTGTCCACACCACGCACAGATTTATGTATCGTCTTCTCGCAGTTATAAAGATATGCCAATTAGATTCCTAGAAACTACTACTGATTATAGGGATGAAAAAACTGGTGAACTAGGTGGCTTAAATAGAGTAAGAGCCTTAACGCAAGACGATAGCCACATTTTCTGTAGAAAAGATCAGATAGAACAAGAAATTCAACAGCTTTTAAGTGCTGCTGGTGAACTTTATAACCAAGTTGGCATGAAGCTAACCGTAAGATTATCTTATAGAGATGATTCTGATTCTTATATTGGCGACCTAAAATTATGGGAAAGCGCCCAAAATCAGCTAAAATCTGCTGTTGAAAAAAATAATCTAGAATATTATGAACAAGAAGGTGAAGCAGCTTTTTATGGTCCTAAGATTGACTTTATGGCTGAAGATTCAATTGGCAGGTTACATCAGGTGGCAACTGTGCAATTAGATTTTGTACAACCAGAACGCTTTGAACTTGAATATATTAACCAAGAATCATTACCAGAACGTCCAGTTATGATTCACTGTGCACTTCTAGGATCTGTGGAACGTTTCATGAGTGTCTTTATTGAACATACTGCCGGATGGTTCCCATTCTGGTCAGCTCCAGAACAAATTAGAATTTTAACTATTAACGATACTGTCGCTGATTATGTAAAGAAGATTACTGATTTACTAGAATCAAATGTTCTTATGGAGCCTGTAAGATATAACGAATTTAGATTCTCTGTAGATAATCGTAATGAAAGCTTAGGTAAGAAGATCCGTGAAGCAACTACTAAGAAAATTCCTGTACAGATTATCGTTGGTCCAAAAGATCAGGCAAATAACGAAGTAAGTATTCGTACAAGAGAAAAAGAAGAGAAAGTAAAGTTAGATTCATTAATAGATTATTTATCTCAAGTTAAATAAATTTGTATGACAAATAAAGTAATCTTTATTTTGGGTCCTACTGCTAGTGGTAAGACTAGCGTGGCTATAGAATTAGCAAAAAGAATTGGCGGGGAAATTATCTCCGCCGATTCTCGTGCTTTTTATACTGGTATGGATATTGCAACTGCAAAACCAAGTATCAAGGAAAGACAAGGAATTAAACATTGGGGAATTGATTTAATCAATCCAGGTAAAAAATATTCGATTGCTGAATTTAAAGTATATTGCGAAGAAAAGATTGCTGATATAAAGAGCAGAGGGCTTGTACCAATTGTTGTTGGTGGATCGGGACTTTATGCTGACTCGGTGATTTTTAATTATGATTTAAAAAGTAGAAAACCTAAAGAAGACGATGCTGACGCAAAGTTACAGAAGCTATCGGTTTTTGAACTTCAAGAACTTATTAAGAAAAAGGGAATTGGTTTTCCTGAAAATTATAAAAATAAGCGTTATTTAATTAGATGGCTTGAGAATGATGGAAAAATGGGTGAAGATCGAGGCGAGATTAACCTAGATTATTTAGTTTTTGGTGTTTACACAAAAAGAGATGAGCTAAAAGAACGTATTAAGTTAAGAATCGATAAATTATTTAATCAGGAATTAATAGACGAATATATAAACTTGAATAATGCTTATCCAGGTGCTTTAGAATCTATAACGACTAATTATTACCCAATAATAAAAAGATATCTAAATAAAGAAATAGATTTAAACGAAGCAAAAGAATTGGCTTATTATGCAGATTGGCATTTAGCAAAAAGACAACTGACATGGTTAAAACGCAATAAATACATCAAATGGTATAAAAAAGATGAAATTGTAGATCAGATAGAGGCTTCGATACGCATTAACAAAAACTGAATAAAAATGTTAAAATTAATGTGTAATTATGACAAAGAAACAGGGTACGATCGATGCACTTTTTGGCTCTAAGACTAGAGTTAAATTACTTCATTTGTTTTTTAACAATATAGAACGATCTTTCTTTGTGAGGGAAATCACCCGTATTGTTGACGAACAAATTAATTCTGTACGTCGAGAGCTTGCCAATATGAAAGAGATTGGCATTATTAGCTCATCTGAAAAAAGCAATAAATTATATTATTCAGTTAATAAAAAATTTGCTTATTATAAGCAGTTTAATGAGATTTTTAATAATACAGCCACAGAAGAAGATACTGTGGTTGACGCTTCAAAAGAAATTGAAGAAATCAAAGAACCTAAAGAACTTACTAAAGAAAGAGATCTATTAGCTAGTGATACCTTAACCGTTGTTATGACCCCTTTGGATCAATTAGAAAATCCAATTGAAAAGACAGGGGACAATAAATCTAATAAGGATGAAAAAGAAAAAGTAAAAGCACAAAAAGAAAAACAATTAGTAGAAGACGTGCCTCTATGGAAGAAGCTGCTTGGTTCATTACAAGCGGATATGGTTATTGCTGCTGGACGCTTAGTAGATGGTAGCAACTCGGAAATGGATCTATTAATAGTTGGAGATAAGACAAAAGAAGATCTTAAGGTTATTTCTAAAGTAGAAAAAGAATTAGGTCTTGAACTTTACTATAGCTTTTTATCTAAAGTAGATTTTATTTATCGGTTAGCTGCTGCAGACCCATTCTTATATAGTGTGCTAAACGAAAAACATGAGGTTATAGTAGATAAAGACAATATTTTATCCAAAACAGCGTAAAAGTTAATAGAAGGAGAATTTCAGAAAATGGATATTGAATATAAAGGTGGAAATAGTTTAATTATTAGTTCTAAGGATGGAACAATTTTTGTCGATGCTAAAACTAGTGTTGTTGGTAGGAAAGATTTAAATACTAATAATTCAACGGAACTTGCTACAGAAGAACGTTTAGCTTTAAATAATCCAGAAGCTAAAGTCTCTATTGAAAGTCCTGGAGAATTCGAAACAGATGGTTTTGTTATTAGGGGTACAGCTGCTAAACGTCATGTGGATACGGATGAAGATGGTTTAAAATCTACTATCTATTCAATTAAACGAGGAGATATTCGTTTAGCAATAGTTGGCAATATTGATGCAAAGCTTTCTGATGATCAATTAGAATCAATTGGTGTTGTCGATATCCTAGTTCTTCCAGTAGGTGGTGGAGGATTAACATTAGATGCGATGTCGGCTAAAGCTATAGTTAGCTCAATAGATCCAAAAGTTGTAATTCCAGTTCATTATGCAGATCCAAAGTTAAAATATGAAGTACCTCAAGAAGGTGTTGAAGCTTTTATTAAAGAATTGGGTGCGCCAGTAGAAGAGACTAATAAATATAAGGTTAAGCCAGGAGCAGTATTTAACGAAAATCTATTAGTAGTTAAGTTAAATCTTTCTTAGAAAGTAGAAAATAGATTTTTAAGATAAAAAATAAGACTTCAGCTGAAGTCTTATTTAATTTTCTATTATAAGGCGACTATAAGATACCTTTTTTCTTTAAAGTTCTAATAGCTTGAGTTGAAAGAGTCATAGTAACTTTTTTGCCATCTACTTCAAAAGTTTTCTTTTGTAGGTTTGGTTTAAAAACTCGTTTAGTCCTACGTAAAGAGAAGCTAACGTTGTTACCAAATTGCTTTCCTTTGCCTGTTAATTCACATCGTGAGGCCATATAAAGTTCCACTTCTAATTTAATATTTAATAATCTTTGAATAGTTTACATTCTTTTCATCTGTTAGTCAAGGATAAACACTGGAGGTTCTATCTATTCTTCCTCTAGATTGGCATGAGTTTTGATTAAACTTTTATAAAGTTTTACTAGTTTTTTAGCCATCTCCTCTGAATCGAATTTTTTAGCCACCTTTAAAGCGCCTTTAGATAATTTATCTAACTTAGCAGGATCGTTTAAGAGGTTCTCAAAGACTTTTGCAAAGTCTTTGCCTTCTATACCGTCGGTTAGTATAGAGTTTTCTTTGGTTAAGGCTTCAGTCATGCGTTCGTCACAATAAACAATTGGTAATCCAGCGGCTGAGGCTTCTAGAAAAGTCATTGGTTGATTATCGAAATGGTAAGAAGCTAAAGCAAAGACATCAGCTTGTTTTAATAGAGAAGCTACCTGATCGCTTGAACACATTCCGGTCAGAATAACACGATCTTCCAGTTTTAGTTCTTTAATACGAGCTTTTAATTCTTTTTCGTAAGAGCCACCGCCAGCAAGTACTAGTTTAATGTGAGGATCTTTTATATAAGACATTGCTTCAACTAAAGTGACTTGCCTTTTTTCGGGGCTTAAGCGAGCTACGCAAATAATAAATTTGTCATCTTTACCTTTTTTGATTATTGAATCGTCTGCTGAGGCATTCAAATATTTTTTGGTATCAATACTATTAGGGAAGATGAAATAAGGAGTTGTTAATCCACCTTCATTGACTAAAATATCGGCTAAATGTTTAGAAGGAGAAATACAAGCATCACACTTATTAGCAAAGGCGGCGGTTAACTGCCAACCTTGGCGTGACATAATGCTTTTAATGGTATCTTTTCCTAGTGTTTTGATATGATCTATGGTTAGCTTTGGCATGACTGGTTTGGTCCATAGGACAACTGGAAAGGCCAAAGAAACTGCAATTAAACCAGCGGTAATCATGACTGGGTAATCATCAATAAGCTCGGTAAATAAAGTATGAATTGTTGTAACGTGTGGGATGTTTTGGCGTTTAGCGACACTGTGCGCTAAGATTCCCAAAAAGAATTGAGTTTGACTGTGAACAATATCAAAATGATAGTCATCCAATTTTTTAGCCAGTCCTGGGTAGATATTGGCCATCTCACGTTTTTCAAAAACATAACTTTTAGAGGACGGCATGCGAATAATATGATCGTCAAAATCTTCATAGCCATCCACATGAGGAGCAATTATATAAACTTCATGTCCTAATTTTTCTAAAGCTTCTTTATAAGTTGTTGTCGAAGTGGCAACTCCATGTACTGACGGTAAGTATTCGTCAATAAAAAATGCAATTTTCATAATTTATGTTTATTTTATCATAAAGGACTTAATTAGCTTTATCATCAGGTAAGAGAGAGTCTACAGCTTCAAAATGCAGGATATGTCCAGCTTTAGATACGAAGCGAAATTTTGCGTAAGGTAGCAATTTTTGCATGATTTTTCTAGCTTTAGGTTTTACTACTGGATCACTAGTTCCCATTACTACGGTAATTCTTTTTTGAACTTCTTTAGGTATTTTGTATTTCTTAAAAGGATTCTGTTCGTAAAGTAAATTGGTGAGTTTAGAAGTGGCATCAAAGAGCACTCCATCTTTTTTATTATCTTCTGATTCGCTAAACCATTCCCAGACTTTTTTATCAAAGGTATTCATACCCGCAATACCACGAATTACTTGAATTGGTTTAGTGTTATAAATTGGCCAACTAATCGCTTCTGGAGTGTGATTCATAAGCTTTTGCAAAAAATTAGATAGATGCGATGTTTCTGGTGTTGGACATCCTAGGATAATCTTCGTATCTTTAAGATCACGATTAGCTAAATAATAATAGATAATTGAGGAGGCTAGGGAATTACTTACAATAACGTCAGGTTTCTTAGTAGAGGCAATAACTAAATCTAGCCAGTTTGCTAGGTCTTCAAAGGAGTTTAATTTTTTAAGCCACTTGCTTTTTCCGTGTCCAGGTAAATCTACTGCGTATACTGTATAACCTTTTTCGCTATAGGCTTTTGCTAGTGGCATCATATCAAATTTTCCGCCTGTAACACCGTGTAATAAAAATACAGTTTTTGGCGCATCTTCATTACAAACTAAAAAATTAATACCATTCTTGATAATATTTTTGCATTTTAATTCTTTAGATAATTGATATAATTTTTTGTTTTTTCTTTGTTCCTTCACGAGTAAGAGTATAGTCTATAGGTCAGATGCTGTAAATAAGCTATACTTTAAATAATTGATGGCAAAATTAAATAAAAAAATACATATCGCCTTAATCTTAGAAGATCTTTATCCTGATTCTAGTGGTGTTAGTCGTTCTATTCAGATGCAGATTTTTGAATTAATGCGATTAGGACACAAAGTTACGCTTTTAGCTCCAAAATTAAAGACTAAATTAAAAACAGACTACGAAATTATTGAATTACCATCTTGTTGGTTTTTTGGTTTACCGACACATACTAGAATCCTTTTACAGAATAGAAAGATAATTGAAAACATCTGTAATAACTATTCTTTTGATGTTATTCATAGTCAGACGGATACAGGAGCTTTTGGTTTAGCCTGTAAAATAGCAAAAAAGATGAACATTCCGCATGTACATACCTTTCATACCAACATGGCAGGAGCACATTTAACTGCGCCAATTAATTCTTTTTTAGGTAGTATTGGTTACCGAGCAGGTGCTCTTAAAGCTTACTTAACAAATAGAAAATATGAGTTATGTAAGCTCGATAAGAAAATATTAAAAAAAGAATCTTCGATTGCTCGTTTTGATTGGCGATCGCAAGCGATGATGGCTTCATCCGCTGATGCTTTTAGTGTGCCATCTAAGTATATGCTGAAGTATATAAAAGCGGCAGGTACGAATTCTAAAGAGTTATCTAAACATATACCAACTGGCTATAGTAGATCTTTTAAAGATATTATTGACAGTAAAAGAAATAGCATTAAAGACTCTGAAAAATCGGATAAGTTTAGGATAGTTAGTGTTAGCAGGTTGGTAAAAGAAAAGCGTTTAGACGTAGTAATTGAGGCTTTTAAGAAAGCAAATATAAAGAACAGCGAACTTATTATTATCGGTGATGGCGCAGAAAGTGCTAGTTTAAGACAAAAAGCTAAGGCTAAAAACATTATCTTTACGGGTCATGTTAAAGAGCAGGGAGAGATTGTTGATTATCTATTAAAGAGCGATGTTTTTATACTTGCTTCATACCTTTTTGACAATCAGCCAATTGTGATTACTGAGGCTTTAGCTGCAGGGCTTCCAATTCTATATTGTGATGATAGGTTAGATGTAGGCCTTAATAAAGATAATAGCCTTTTGGTTGGTCCAACTGTTGATGATTTAGCAAAAGGCATGATAAAACTAGCTAAAACAGATAAGCTTCAAGAATTAAGAGAAGGTACAAAAACAGTCTTTGAAGAGTTATCGCCAGAAAAGACAGCTCTTTCATATGTTGATCTTTATCTTGAAGTTTTAACTAGAAAAGAAAAATTTAAGAATTAATCTTTATAATAGAGCATATGAATTTTGTAACGGTATCGGGAATCACTTACGCTGTAATGATCTTTATAGCGATTCTTATTTCTATGACGCTTCATGAAGCAATGCATGGCTATATGAGCTATTGGCTGGGAGACAGAACAGCTAAGGATTTAGGAAGATTAACTTTAAACCCGTTAAAACATATCGATCCGTTTATGACTATTATTTTGCCAATCTCTTTAGCTATGTTTGGACTTCCACCTTTTGGCGGTGCAAAGCCCGTACCTTTTAACCCACGCAATGTAAAATGGCATGAATATGGAGCTGCTTTAGTGGCTTTAGCTGGTCCACTAACAAATTTAGTTTTAGCGTTTATATCTTACGGATTATACTTTGTTTTCTTCTTTAATCAGGCAAGCTTAATAGGAAGTTTTTTACAAGTTAGTGTTTGGGTTAATTTAAGCTTTTTTGTTTTTAATATGATTCCAATTCCACCACTGGATGGATCTAGGGTATTTTATGCTTTTGCTCCAGAATCGATACAAAAAGCTATGGATTATATGGAAACAGTTGTAGGCGTATTTTTGGTATATGTAGCAATCTTATTCTTTGGATCATATTTAGCTACCTTTATGAACGGGGCAATGTTAAATATTTTACGTTTATTCCATGCATTCTTTAGTTTGTTTTAAATTATTAAAAATAGCTTAAGCAGCAAAAGAGATGTATGGGTTATAATGAAAGTAGCCCAAAGTTGTATGTATGATTTTCCGTATATCATGCGATAAGGGAATCCTAATGATGGTCTTACTTCGTGGAGTAAGGTTGCGGATACCCACCTGGTTTAATAGCTGGGAATATCGAAATACAACTAAGGGCTATTTTGTTATCTATAATTATTAATGTAATGAAGCAAAGAATAGCAGTTAGAATAATACTAAAACAAGAAAATAGGACGTTGCTATTAAAACGTTCTAATGGAAGAGAATCAATTGTTGGTAAGTATGAATTGCCTGGTGGTAGATTAGCCTTCCTTGAACAGCCTGAAGATGCGGTTTATCGGTATATTAAGGTGGATGTTGGTTTAAAGATTAAGACTGCTAAATTGATAGATGCTATCAGCTATATAGATAAAGATTATGAAGATATTCAATATATTTTATTGCTTTATCGGGTTGAAGTAGAGCTAGACGCTAATAAGAAAATAAAGTTAAGTGAGAATTATTCAGATTATTTGTGGATTAATGAGACAGAATCGGTTGATTCTAACATGATGACAGACTCTACATATCTAATTTTGAATATTTACAACCAAGTAAAAGATAAAATAAACTTTGCAGATTCAAGCGTTGGTCCAGACGAAACGGACGTTAAAGACGACACGTACGCAATAATTTATTCGGATGGTGGATCAAGAGGTAATCCTGGTCCTTCGGCGATTGGTTATGTAATTATGAATCAGTATAAGGAAATTATTAAGACTGGTGGCGAATATATTGGAATAACCAATAACAACGTCGCTGAATACAAGGGTGCAGCTTTAGCTCTAAAAGAAGCATTAAAGATGGGCATTAAGAAAATAGACTTCAAAATGGACAGCAGTTTAGTGGTTAATCAGCTAAATGGCGTATATAAAGTGAAGAATAGAGAACTTTGGCAAATACACGATGAAGTTACAGCTTTAATGAAGCGTTTTGATAAGATAAATTTTACTCATATTAAACGAGAGCATAATCAACTAGCAGATG
Source organism: TM7 phylum sp. oral taxon 350 (assembly GCA_007845205.1). Taxonomy (GTDB): domain Bacteria; phylum Patescibacteriota; class Saccharimonadia; order Saccharimonadales; family Saccharimonadaceae; genus SDRK01. Next base: position 16,137 of record SDRK01000005.1, on the reverse strand, counting down.
CTGAGGTTAATCATCAGTTGGATTGTCACGAACGCCAAAACTGCATGTAAGTAATGTTATAATCTAGGTTGGATAGTCTATTAGGCGATCGCTTGTTTAGGATACTAAATAAGAGGAAAGTCCGGGCAACATAGAGTACAACAGTCGCTAACGGCGACCGAGAGTGAAATCTTAGGGAAAGTGCCACAGAAACGATACCGCCTTATAGGTAAGGGTGAAAGGAGTGAGGTAAGAGCTCACAGCTGGCTATGGTGACATAGCTAGGAGGTAAACCCTGTTGGTTGCAAGGAGGCCTAGTTACTCTTTTTAAAGAGGGATTACTCGTCCATAGGCTAAAAACTGCTTGATTGGGTAGGCAACTGCTCAACTAGATAGATGATCGTCCACGACAGAACCCGGCTTATCGATAGGCTATCCATTAAAAATAGACATCAGATGATGTCTATTTTTATATTTAATGTAAATCAATATAAAGAGTATTGAATTAACTTACTTTTTTAAAGCAGCTTTTACAACTTCAGCAAAAGCTTCAGGTTCGTTGACTGCAAGCTCAGCAAGAACTTTACGGTCTAATTCAATTCCGTTCTTTTTAATTCCATTAATTAATTGTCCGTAAGTTGTTCCATTCTGACGAGCAGCTGCATTAATACGACTGATCCATAGGGAACGAAAATCACGCTTTTTATTGCGACGGTCACGGTATGCGTAAGATAAAGCTTTGATTACAGCTTGTTTTGCCATTCTAAAAGAACGGCGGCGGTAATGTTGCATACCTTTTACGGCTTTTAGAATCTTTTTGTGCTTAGCGCGTGCTGGTACACCTCTTTTAACTCTCATTATTAAACTCCCATTGCTCGTTTAACATTTTTTGCTATTGAGCCTTTAACACTTGCTGATGTGCTAATTGCTCGTTTACGACTCTTGCTTTTCTTAGCAAGGTTGTGTGTACCGAATGCTCGTCGGCGGAGTAGTTTGCCAGTACTGGTTCGCTTAATTCGCTTCGCAGTGCCTTTGTGGGTCTTTAATTTAGGCATGTTTACTTCTTCCTTATTACTACATTTAAATTACGTCCAGCAAGTTGGGGCTTATGCTCAGCAACGGCATATTCTTCCAAACTAGCTAAGATTTTTTCGATCATTTCAAAACCTAATTCTTTATGGGCCATCTCTCGACCTCTAAAGAAAATTTGGATTTTTACTTTATTGTCTTCAGCTAAGAATTTTTTAATTTTCTTTAGCTTGATTTCTAAATCACCAGAACCAATCTTTAGACCAAAACGCATTTGTTTTAGCTCGCCGCCTTTATTTTTATTGCGGTTCTTTTGTTCTTTCATTTTATGGTACTGATATTTTCCCCAGTCGATAATTTTAGCAACTGGCGGTTCAGCGTTAGGGGATATTTCAACTAAATCAACACCAGCCTCTTCGGCCATTTTTAGTGCTTCATTTCGAGAAACAATCCCAAGTTGCTCACCACTTGCACCAATGACGCGTAGCTCTTTGGCTTTAATCGCTTCATTAATGCGAATAGATCTATTACTAATCTTTAGCTCCTTGTTGGATCATAATTTATTTTTAATATTAACGGATAGTATTATACTAAATTACTACTGTAAATACAATAACTATAAGGTGAATGAAGAGGCTGTTTAAAAGAAACTATTTAGATCGCTTAATCATCTTAAGTCTAGTTGATATTATCCTTAACATAGATTATTATCTTCATATAATCTATTTGGGGCTGATATAGCTTTCGACAGATGGAATTTAACAAATCATATTGCAAGTCGTAGACATACGTAAAATGTTTAAATAAATGCAAAATCATTTGCGGCAAAACTAGCTTCTGTATTTGCACCAGCTAGTCTTGCACCAGCTACTGTTTAATTTTTTGTAGCCATCGCGATCTCTAGTCAGCATGTGAGACTAGCGGTGTCATATTTATGCTGATGCTTGCTTGATAAGCGCAAAGTCAAGCAATAAGATTTTTTGCGAACTATAGAGAAACATTTTTGTTAATTTTTAAGTTTTTCTATAGGAAATTAAAATTAACTAAACTTGTAGATGTATGATGGGTTACCATTTGGACCGGGGGGCAGTACCCCGCAGCTCCACCAGAAAGATTATTGGATCAGTTTTGCCGATCTATTTTTATTGCCTTTGATGATTAAATTGCAACAAATTGACCAATATTTTTAAAAAGAGAAAAGAGTAAAAGAATAAAATAAATGTAAAAACTGTTGTTAAAATAGTTACAAAAAGTATACAAAATAAGATTTTAAGACGACTAAGTGTTATATGGGGTAGATAAAAATTTAACAGAGGAGAAGCATGAACATAAATACAACAATAAGTATAATTTTGTAAGAGTTAATATCAGCAGCTAATGATACAATTTGTTATATAAAATACAACAAGAATGAATATAAAAAGGGCGTAACCAAAAGAAGAGATAAGCGTAAATCGTGGTATTTTTATTAGAAGTGTAAGGGTATATTTAGCTTATTTAGTTGGTTACTTTAAAAACATTATGTAAAGCATTGAAGTGTATCAACGATGAATAAATCTACAAATAAAAGAACAGGTCATTGATTAATATTAGCAACAGACAACAGTAAAACGAGAATATGGACTTTTAAAGCGTCTAAAAAGTATCAGTCTGGTAATTAGATTATAGCCAAATGAAGACTTAGAAATAACATATGGAGTACATAGAATGACAAAGAGAGTGCCGAGAAAATGGATTTAGATAACGATGTTCTGATGTTTAAAATTCGTACTTTATTTTTATGTTTAAACATCACATGATAGCGGATGTTTTTTTTATTTATCTTAATAAAAAAGAAGTTTTTATGAACGTTCTTTAAAGCATATTTAGTGCTAGCAGAAAGTATTCTTATAACTAAAAGAAGAAGAGTCTTTTTTGTTTTTAAAAGACCTATAAAGGCCTATAAGGCTCTTTAAATGCGATTTTAAAAGGCTTAAATAGAAGAATATTAATCGTCGTTTAAAAGCAAATAATGATAGTAAAGATCTTATTAAATAGCTTTTTGGTGTTTTTTTATTTAGCTAGGGTATCTTTCCAATAAAAGAAAGACAACCACCTGCGAGTAGTGGCTGTCTATGATTTTTGTGGAGGTTTTTGAATTCTGTGTTTGTTTTTGAGCTTTTAGATAGTTTTTTGTCTTTACCTTTTGAATAAAGTATTTATCCAAAAGCTACTCTTATAGTATAGGTAAAAAATGCTTAAGTCAATAACAAAATACAGTAAAAAATACCACATATCATTCAACGATTTACGTTGTGTTTTATGGTATGTTTTGGAATATTTTTATGTAAAGACACTAGATGTAGTGGAGTAAACATCTACCAACTTTTAGAATGTTATAGAAATGTTTAGAAGCTTTTTAAAAAGGTAGAACTATGCTTTAAAAATGGGGAAGAAGTGTGAATGTCATTTTTTAGAATAAGTTTTATTTTAAGGCCTATTATAGATTTTCATTTTTTGTTGATTTCTACATAAAGCTTTGGCATTTATAAACTAGGTGTATAAACTAGGTGTGAGTTTTAAATTACAAAAAAGCAGAGTTATTTGGTTATCGTTATTTTTTTGTTAATGACAAGATTTCATTTTTTTGGTAGTTAAGATTTTTAAAATAAATTATAAAAAGGTTAGTTCGTTTTTAAGAATTTTGGTTTAGAAAAATATTTTGAATTTTAATGTTTTTATATTATTAGTTTTTTGTTTTTAATATTTTTATTTTAGGCATTTAAATGAAAATGCTTTTTTATAAATACAAATTTTTTATAAATGTTTTTCGTTTTTTTTATGACTCATGTTTTTAAAAATCATTTTTAAAAACATCAATTTGTTTTTTGAATTTTTGATTTTTTGTGACTTTTAAAAATGATAATTTTTTGTGTTTTTTTTGTAATTAATTTTGTAATTGAAATTAATAAAAATGAAGCTACTAAGCAAAGTCATTAAATTTAATTTAAATAATTTTTAATAAAAATAGAGATCGTAATTTTATAGAAAATAGCTGTTTTTACATAGCTATTTAAAGTGTAGATATATTATTTAATATTGTTGTAAGAATTGATAAGTATCTAAGACTCATATTTAGATATTGTAAAAAATAATGAAATAGAATAGATAATTTTTGTGATGTAATTTTGTCTATTTTGGCTAAAAACGTAAGATTTTAGAATTTTTCGTTGTGATAAATAACTTGTAGTATATATTACAATATATTAGTTTTATAGAGGTAGATAAGACATATAATTAATACTACACAAAAAATACAACGGTTTTTGAATAAAATATATTGACCATGTTAGATGCTTATGCTAATCTTTAGACAGCGTTAAGCAAAAACAAATACAACAAAAGAAGACGTACCTTAACAATTAATTACTCTTAAATATTTGACGGACATATGATGATATCACAAAATTAATATTAATTAATTCAATAGGATCAAAAGTGGTATCATCATTGCTCCGCCAAAGCCAAAATTGGTGTAGAGCTGTATATGGGTTTAGTACATTGATTTAAAAATAATTAAAAATTAAAAAAATATAAGGATTTATATTTAATAAAAAATAAGAAAACAAAACCTATATACAATCGGTAAATATGCCCCGACTAGTTCGGAGCGGTCAGCCCTAAGTAGCTCTGTGAATAGCGTGCTACTTAAGTAATGTATTTTTTCGGCACTTGTCTATATCACAGACTACTAGGGCAAAGAAAATCTAACTTTAGTTTATTTTTGATTAGCGTTATCATTATTGAAGATGATTGGTAAATTTATAGTAGGTTTTGGACTCGCATCTATTTTAGGTTTGGCAATTATTTTTAATGTTACAAATCCCACGTCTGGCGGACCAATGTTGATTTTAGTGGTTTTTGTAATGATGTATTTTATTAGTTTGCTAATTACTTTTAGCATTCTTTTTTTATTAAGAAAATTAATTAATCGTTTTAGAAGAGTTGGTATTTATAAGCAACCGGCTGGTGGAGCTAATGAAAATGGAATTTATTATTATTCTTCAGTGATTGGATTTTTTCCAGTCGCTTTAATAAGTCTAGCTTCAGTATCTGCACTTGGAATTAAAGAAATATTAATGGTTCTAGTAGCAATATCTATAGCTTGTTTTTATATTTTTAAGATTACGCATTAAGAGATTAGCTTAAGCGTGTTTATGATATAATTTTATTAGATTATGCAACCTGAAAAACTAACAAATAGTGGTGAAAATTATCAGAATCACGGCGAAATAAAAATAGATCATAAAGAAACTGTTCTACCTAATCCAGAAATAAAAGAATCTGCTCAAAACTTAGAGAAAGAACAATTTAATAATGTAGAGCAGGTAAGGGATGAATTTCGAAAGATTGTAGATAAAAGCTTAAAATTACCAAAACCCGTTAATCCAGATCACATAGTGGTAAATACTGCGATGCCAGTTTTTTCTTTTCCAGATTCAGCTAGTGATAATGATGTTATAGAAATGGAATGGATTAAGGCTATTAAACAAGTATTAGAAAATACTAAAGACAATCCAAATTTACGTAGTCAGCAAATCAATGCTTTACAAGAACAATATTTATTAATGAGATATGGGAAGACATTAGACGAAAAAGATAATAGAGAATAAGTAGGGTGGATAAATGATTCTCGTATTAGTTATAGCTTTGGTAATTATCGCAATCGCCTCTATAGTGGTGGTATTTTTACTTAATTCTTATAAAGACACCTTGCGTGAAGCTAAGAATTATGAGCGTGGTCTAAAAATGATCCCGATGCGAATTTACTTGCCACCAGAAGTTGAAGATGTTGATACTTCTGGAAGGGACGAACGGGATGTCGTCGAAGAGACGTTGTCTCAGGCGCAGGTTATGTATAACATTATTGCATCTACTGCAGCTGATGGCTTTAAAACTAAAGTTTACGGCCAAAAACATATTTCTTTTGAAATGGTATTGCAACGAGGTGTAATTAGCTATTATGTGGTTGCCCCAACTATTTTAGTTAGTATGATTCGTCAGGCAGTGCTTGCGGCTTATCCGTCTGCACGGCTTGAGGAAGTTGCTCAACATAATATTTTTAGTAAATTAGAACGAGGTCACGCGGCTATCGGTGGTGAGTTTAGTTTAAAGAATGATTATATATATCCTATTGCTTCATATGTGGATACGAAACGGGATGTGTCACGGGCTATTCTGAATGCCTTAATGGATGCTTCAGTAGAAGATGGTGCAACAATTCAAATAATGTTGCGTCCAGCAGATCGTCTTTGGATAGAACATGGAAAAGAAAAGATTGCTGAACTTGAAGGATCGCTTAAGAAAACAACTGCTAAAGATTTTGCAAAAGATTTATTTGTAGGTCTTTGGACACCAAATTTTAATAAAAAAGAAGAAAAGAAACAATTAGGGATTGGTGACAAGGCGGAAATCGATGCAATATCTGACAAAATTAAATATCCAGGTTATGAAACATTAATTAGGGTTGTAACATCTTCTAATATTGCGAATAATGCGCAAAATCTTTTAAACAATATTGTAGCTGCTTTTTCGCTTTTTGATTTACCAGGTAATAATGGCTTTGTTTTTACTCCAGCTAAAGACATAGATGAACTAATAACAGCATATTTATTTAGATTCTTTCCACAAGCCACAAAGCAAAACATTTTAAACAGTGTTGAACTATCTACAATCTTTCATTTACCAACTAATATAGCTATTAATTCATCTAATAAGGTTGAGCGACAGCAGTTTAAAGAAGTGGAGGGCCCTTCTAATAGTGAGGGTGGATTGTTCTTGGGTATTAATGAATATAAGAATGATAAGAAAAAGATCTATCTTGACGATACGGATAGAAATCGACATGTGTATCTAATTGGTCAGACGGGAACTGGAAAGTCTTGGCTAATGAAAAGTCTAGCGTATCAAGATATGATGAGTGGCCGAGGTTTTGCCTTAATTGATCCACATGGAGACTTGGCAGAAGATTTACTTGGATTAGTACCTAGAGAACGGGTCGAAGATGTTATCTATTTTGATCCAGCAAACATGGAAAATCCGCTAGGTCTTAATATGTTCGAATTTAAGAATGAAGATGAAAAAGATTTCTTGATTCAAGAAGCTATTAATATGCTTTATAGTCTTTATGATCCAGGACATACAGGTATTGTTGGTCCAAGGCTAGAACATATATTTAGAAATTGTGCCTTACTTTTAATGTCTGATCCAAATGGCGGAACTTTTATTGACATTCCAAAACTGCTTGTAGACGAAAACTTTAGAAATTCTAAGTTGCGTTACGTGAAGAATCAAGATTTGTTAGATTATTGGACAAAAGAGTTTCCAGCTTCTCAACGCTCTTCAGAAGCGGGCGAGGTTGTGTCTTGGGTCGTATCTAAATTCAGTCCTTTCGTATTTAATGAAATGATGCGAAATATTATTGGTCAGACTAAATCGGCTTTTGATATACGAGAAGTTATGGATAATAACAAAATATTGATTGTTAATTTGTCCAAGGGTCGAATGGGAATGTTAAATTCAAGATTGCTTGGTATGATCTTTGTAATGAAATTCCAAGCAGCTGCTATGAGTAGAGCAGATACAAATGAAAGAGATCGTAAAGATTTCTCACTATATGTAGACGAATTTCAGAATTTTGCTACAGATAGTTTTGAGACTATTTTAAGTGAGGCTAGAAAGTATAAATTGAGTTTAATTATTGGTAATCAGTTTATGACGCAATTAAAAGACAATATTAGAGAAGCTATTCTTGGTAATGTTGGCACTATTATATCTGGAAGACTTGGTATTACCGATGCTGAATTAATGGAGCGTAGATTTAGACCAACTTTTGAAGCAGAAGACTTAACAAGGTTACCTAATTATCACTGGATTGCATCGGTCATGATTAAAGGTGTACCAAGCGCACCATTTACTATGATATCTTTGTCTCCACCAGTCCAGATTAACGATAAATTAAAAGAACTTCTAAAGAGACTATCTGCAAGTAAATATGCCAGATCTCGCAGCGAGGTAAGCAAAGAGATTGAATCAAGAACTAATAATAATGAGTTTTATAGCACAACATCCAAAGACAATTTAATAGTAGGTAATCGGCCAATTAACGGTGGGTCTACTGGCTCTAGTTTTCTAGATAGTTGGATTAAAAAGCGTTCTGAGCTTGCTAAGAACAGTTTTAAAAGAGAAGAATAGCTAGTGTGAATCTATTTATTCTTGAAATAATGTTTCTTCATATCTAATAGCCCACCAAATATAGATCCTACAATGTAGGATAAGATAGCTTCTGAGCCACTTAAAATATAGCCATTTTTCTTTGCTATTGTGTATAAGAATAACTGAGATATTAGACTAAAGGTAACACCATATAAGATCATCTTTGGTCTAAATAGAAATTTAGCAAGAAAATTCAGAGTCTTTTCAACAATGTCTAGGTGATAAAACTTAGAGACTATTTGAAGGCCAGGAGATAAATTAGATCTTATTTCGTTTAGGGCTTTTTTGTAGGATTTATCTTCAATAGACTTAATAACGAAAGCAGTATCTTCAATCATAACTGAAGGTGTTTTATCGCTAGGCGATAGGCTATCAAAAACTTCTTCTTTATTTTTAGTCATTTGAAATTACTCCTCTGGATATAGTTTTCCTTATAGCTTTGATTTCTTTAATTAATAACTTATCTCTAATGTAGATAATTAAAATTAGTATAGTAATAGTTATATTTAAGGCAATCTCCCAGAAGCTGTTTATTTTTGGTAAGCAAGACACGAAATCTTCTATTTTTTTAGAAAAAGTATCAGGTAATTGTTTCTCTATAATTGTTCCATTTATTAGAGAGATTTTATTGTCGTAAGAAGTTTTTAAAGTAGTACCTTTAGCTTTAGACGAGATATTATTATCTACTTTAATGTTAATATCGTATTCTTCATATTGATTTGAGTTAAGTATGCGAGGTGACCATTTTAGAGCCTCACTTTCTTGATCTAGTAAAGCACCACCGGTATCTACAACTTCAGCGTATTCGCTGATATCTGAAACATCTAGGGAAGGAGAGTAGACGATATCATTATTTAAACTATTAAAGAATTGTACTTTGTAATTCAAGATATCACCAGGATTAGCTGATTTGTTATTTGTTGTGAGACTTTTTGCTAATTTAGTGCTTACGCAGTTAGTTGAGTTTTTGTAGAAATCATTTAAATTACAAAAGTCGTTAATAGCACTTGCAGTTGAAACACTTGGTGTTTTCATTTCAATTTCTTTTGTACAGTCTAATGAAGAGATTTCTTTTTTATCATTTAAGACATAGCCAACTAGTGTGTATTTGCCATCTGGTATTTTAACTGGCAGGTGATTTGAATAGTAGCTATTAGTATATTCGGTTTTTTCTTCTATGACTCTGCCAGAAGGTTCCTTGATTTGGTATTTAAAACCTAATACTAAAGAGTCGTTAAGGCTAGATAAGATGACGGGAGAAATAGTGCGATCTTCATTAATGGAATAACCAACAGCTTTGCAACTCACTTCTTTAGGTGTACTTTTATCTTTTTGAAATTCTTTCTTGATTATATAAGCAGAAATAGCACCATTTTCGTTATAAGGAGTGATTTCTACGCCTATTACGTTCTTATTAGCTCTTTTGAAATTAAACTCAGTAGTTTTTTCTTGAATACTAGAGCCATTTTCAAAGAAAGTTTTAATTAAGAAGCTAGTAACGTTATCTTTAGTGTTTTTAAATCCTGTAAGATCAAAAAAGACCGTATCTTCAATTAAATCAATTTTTGCTAATTTGTCTTTTGGATCTTTTGCGGTGTCAAAAGTTATCTCACAAGAATCATCAGTTTTCCAGGCATTATCGTTATAAACGAAAGCAGTTAGTTTAATTGTCTCATTTAACTCTTTATTAATTGGGAGACTAAATTGCTTGCTACTAGTAGCGATAATCTCATTTTTAATAGTTTCATTTTTATCGTTTTTAAATTCAAATTTTAGTCCTGTGCTTTCAAGCTCAGTTTCAATTAAGATGCTAGGGTTATTTTTTGTTGAATATTCTAAATTTTTACAGATGTTTTTTTGTGTATTAGGGCTAGAGATTTGATTATCTTTATTATTTTTAAAATAGATATTGCCAGTCTCAGAATCGATTAAGAAGGTTTTGCCTTCTTTATCTATCTCGTAACCCGAAAAGCTTGTTCTAAAGATATTTTCTTTAACAGGATTTTTCCACAGAGAGATTAAATTGTCTGGAGTGTTTATAACAAAGGGTTTAGCACCCATTATCGATGAAACTTGTTGTTTATTAGTAAGAATAGACCAGTTGTCTTTTTCATTAATATTAAAATCTCTAGTGACTTTATATTTAAGGTCTTTTTCTTTTAGTCCTAATCCTTTTAAGATGTTTTGGTAACGAGAATTATTAATATTGAATGGATTGGTATCTTTTGTCGATCCAAAAGGTATTAGATCGTTAGAATTTTTTTGGTTACTTGAGCTAGCAGGAATAAAAAAGGTGAATAGCTCTACTATTAGTAATAAGACAAGTAGGAAAAGTCCGGCTTTTCGATATAAGAGCCCGCGTTTTAGACTCTTACCATACGAGTCTAATTCATGAATAAGTGATGGACTGTACGAAAGATTTGCCACCAACTTTTTAAACATTTTTCACACCCTTTTTATTTTTATTTACACTATTAACATTAGCATAATAAATGTATTCAATACAATATTAAAAATGAAGATTTTAAGATAATAAATTGCTTTTTGACAAAACCTTTAAGCTATGCCGTAAACTTGTTTTATGATGGTAAATCGTCTACAATTAGAGAAGTTTTAAATCGTAGTCTGAAAATGAAATAACGACAGTGAGGGGAAATGACAAAACATAAAACTGATAATACTTATGACAGCTCACAGATTCAGGTCCTTGAAGGTCTTGAACCTGTTCGTAAGCGACCAGGAATGTATATTGGTAGCACGGGCTACGAAGGATTACATCATTTAATTAAGGAAATAGCCGATAACTCTATTGATGAAGCGATAGCAGGTTATGCAACTCGTATTACGGTTATTTTAGGCGAAGATGGCTCAGCAACTATTAAGGATGACGGGCGGGGTATTCCTGTAGATAAGCATAAAAAGACTGGTAAAAGTACGCTTGAGACTGTTTTAACGGTTTTGCATGCTGGAGGAAAATTCGGTGGCGGTGGATATAAAGTATCTTCCGGATTGCACGGTGTAGGATCCAGTGTTGTTAACGCTTTATCTTTAAAAATGATTGCTGAGATTAGAAAAGACGGTAAGATTTATCGCCAAGAATATGAAGTTGGTCGTCCAGTTGCTGATATTAAGGTGGTCGGAAAAACCGATAAAGATGATACTGGTACAACAATTACTTTCTATCCAGATCCAAGCATTTTTAAAGAAACTGTAACTTTCGATTATTCTTGGGTAACTAGCTATTTAAAGCACCAGGCGTACCTAACTAAAGGTATTTTTGTTGAAGTTCGAGATGAACGAACTAAAAAGCGAGATGCTTACTATTTCGAAGGTGGAATTAAGAGTTACGTTAAAAGTTTGAATATTAGTAAAGAAGTCTTAGATGACGATATTTTCTACGTAGAGAAACAAGTTGAAGATTCAATAGTTGAAATTGCTATTCAATATAATGATTCTTTTCTTGAAACGGTTAAGCCATTTGCAAATAACGTGCTAACACCAGACGGTGGTACTCATCTAGTTGGTTTTAAATCGGCATTAACTAGAGTAATTAATGACTATGCTAGAAAAAATACTCTGTTAAAAGAAAAAGAAGACAATCTATCTGGTGATGATGTCAGGGAAGGCTTAACAGCGGTAATTTTAGTAAAGATTCCTGATCCACAGTTTGAAGGACAAACAAAAAATAAGCTAGGAAATACTGAGGTTCGACGTTATGTAGAACAAGTAATGAATGAGTATTTTGCTTATTACTTGGAAGAACATCCAGCAATTGCAAAGAAGATTGTTAATAAAGCAGTATTAGCAGCTAGAGCTCGTAAGGCAGCTAGGGCAGCTAGAGATAACGTTATTCGAAAAGGCGCTCTAGATAGTATGGGCTTACCTGGTAAGCTAAGCGATTGTTCTAGCCGTAACCGTAAAGAATGTGAATTATATATAGTAGAGGGTAACTCAGCTGCTGGATCAGCTAAGGAAGGCCGAGACAGTAGAACTCAGGCTATTTTGCCACTTCGTGGTAAGGTTTTAAACACCGAGCGTGCACGTTTAGACAAGATGTATAACAATAAGGAAATTGTTGCTTTAATTCAGGGTATTGGTGCTGGTATCGGTGATCAGTTTGATATCTCTGGACTTAGATATGAAAGAATCATTATTATGACCGATGCCGATGTGGATGGTAGTCACATTGCTATTCTTCTAATGACATTCTTCTTTAGATTTATGCGACAAATCGTCGAAGATGGGCATATTTATTTAGCAAAGCCGCCACTATTTTTGGCGCGATCGGGTAAATCGAGAACCTATCTATATAACGAAGAAGAATTAGATCGGCACTTAAAGGACTTAGCTGAAAAGAGAAAAGAAAAAGGTGTAGAGATTAACCCTGAAGATCCTCTAGTAAAACAAGCTGGTCTTAGCGAATCATCTATTCAACGTTATAAGGGTCTTGGTGAGATGGATGCGGATCAGTTATGGGATACAACAATGAATCCAGAAAATAGATCATTAATTCAGGTAAAAGTTGAAGACGCTGAGAAAGCTGATGCTATTTTTTCAAAATTAATGGGGGATGAAGCATCGGTCAGAAAGAACTTTATTCAGTCACGAGCTAAAGACATAAGCTTAGAGGAGCTAGATATTTAATATGGAAGAGAATAATACTATGCGAGATGATGATATAAAAACTCAGGATCATTCAAAAGTTTTAGAGCATCGGACAGTTGAATATGTTATGGAGGATAGTTTCCTTCGTTATTCAATGAGTGTGATTGTCGATCGAGCTCTTCCAGATGTCAGAGATGGTTTAAAACCAGTTCACCGACGTATTTTATACGTTATGAATAAACTAGGCTTAACTCCAACTGCAAAGACTGAAAAGTCGGCTAAAATCGTTGGTGATGTAATGGGTAAGTATCACCCACATGGTGATACAGCAATCTATGAAGCAATGGTGCGATTAGCTCAGGGTTGGGTAATGCGTTATCCATTAGTACAGGGTCAGGGAAACTTCGGTTCGATGGATGGCGATCCTCCAGCTGCTTATCGTTATACAGAAGCGAAATTGGGTCGGGCCGGTTACGAATTATTAACTGATTTAGAAAAAGAAACTGTAGATTTTAGAGACAATTACGATGGGTCTGTTCAGGAGCCATCTGTTTTGCCTGCAAAATTACCAAACTTAATCTTAAATGGTCAGGTTGGTATTGCAGTTGGTATGGCAACTAGTATCCCGACTCACAACTTAAATGAAGTGGTGGATGCTATCTTTGCTTTATTAGATAATCCAGAAGCTACTACTTCTGACTTATTGAAATATGTTAAAGGTCCGGATTTTCCTACTGGTGGTACTATCTATGCTGGCGAAAATATGCGACAAGCATATTCTACTGGTAAGGGAAGTGTAGTTATGCGAGCTGAGACGAATATTGAAGAAACTAAGAATGGTCGTTTTAGAATTGTTGTAACAGAGATTCCTTATGCAGTTAATAAAGCAAACTTAGTATTAAAGATTGCGGATCTTGCAAAAGAGAAGAAAATACCAGCTATTTCTGGATTAAGAGATGAATCTTCAAGAGGAAAAGTTAGAATCGTTATAGATCTTAAGAAAGACGCTTTCCCAAAGAAAGTACTTAACCAATTATTTAAGTTAAGTCCTTTACAATCTACATTCCACTATAATATGTTGGCTCTAGTAGATGGTATCCAGCCTAGGCTACTTGGTCTTAAAGATATTCTTCGAGAATTTATTTCGCACCGTAAGAATGTAGTAAGGCGTCGTACAGAATTTGAATTAAAGAAAGCTAAAGATAGAGCTCACATCTTAGAGGGACTAACAATCGCCTTAGATCATATAGATGAGGTAATTAAATTAATTCGCGCAAGTTCAGATTATGACGAGGCTTTAACGGGATTAATGTCTAAATTCAATTTAACTGAACTTCAGGGTCGTGCGATACTTGCAATGCAACTACGTAAGCTTACTGGCTTGGATCGTCAGGAAATTGAAAATGAATTGGCTGAATTACGTAAAACAATTGCTGAACTTGAAAAGATTCTTGCTGATGAACAAGAAATCATTAATATTATCAAGAAGGAATTAACCGAACTAAAACAAAAACTTGGTGATGAACGTAAGACGAGAATTATTAATCATGATCTTGGCAAGTTCTCAGACGAAGAACTAATCCCTGAAGAAGATTCAGTAATTTTACTTACTAACGAAAACTACATTAAGCGTACTTTAGTGTCAGACTACCGTAAGCAACATCGTGGTGGTAAGGGTAAACGAGGTATGACAACTAAGGAAGAAGATGTGATAGAGCAGCTAATACCAGCTGGATCGCATGATATCCTTTACTTCTTTACTAATAAAGGACGTGTCTTTAGGCTAAAGGCCTACGAAGTCCCGATGGCAAGCTTGGTTGCCAAGGGTGTGGCTGCAGTTAACCTTTTGCAATTACAACCAGAAGAGAAGATTACTTCAATTATTGGACAGAAGAAAGAAGACAGTGGTGAGGATGGTTATCTATTTATGGCCACTAAGAAGGGTACTGTTAAGAAAACACCATTAAAGGACTATTCGAATATCCGAACAAATGGATTAATTGCTATTAAGTTAGATGATGACGATGAACTTTGCTGGATTCAGAAGACTTCAGGCAATGATTCAATCTTAATATCGACATCGGCAGGACAAGCTATTCGTTTTGATGAAAAAGACGTGAGATCTATGGGACGCACTGCTCGTGGTGTTAGAGGTGTTAGACTTCGACCTAAGGACATTGTAGTAGGCATGGATATTGCACGAGACGATGCTAAATTAATGGTTATTAGTCAGAATGGCTATGGTAAATTAACAAAGATTTCTAATTTCCCATCACATAAGCGTGGAGGAGTCGGTATTAAAGCCGCTGTGGTAAATGATAAGACTGGTCCAATCATATCGGTTAAAACCATTTTAGATGATTCTAGTGAGTTAATTATGATCTCTTCTAAAGGACAAACCATTCGAGTTGGCATTAATACAATCTCAGTTATGGGAAGAACAACTCAAGGTGTGAAGATTATGAGCCTCTCGGGTGAAGATACGGTAGCTTCTATTGGACTTATTGAAGAAAAAGATAGTCCTGAGGAACCTTCGACAGACAAAAAGTAGGTATTTAAAAACACCTAAGCTACAAGCTAGCTAGAACTTAATAGATAAAGGCGCGAAATGCGTCTTTATTTTATTAATATTTAGTTATTATTTAGCTATTAATTGCCATTAATTAGCATTAATTAATGACTAAAAGGGTGTTCAAAATGCTTATCTGTAAATAAAATATAAAAAAGTTCGAAAAAGTGTTGACTAACAAGAAATATGTAGGTACAATAATCACTAGTTTAAACAGATGCGAGGATTGAGGGATTCTTTAGAACAGTTCTTTTGCAAAACTGTTTAAATTAAATTGAACTTTTACAATTAGGTTGTGCAAATCATCGTCAGTCTATTTTGAGTATAGTGTGTCTTTATAGACACATCTTTTATGGAGAGTTTGATCCTGGCTCAGGATGAACGCTGGCGGCGTGCCTAACACATGCAAGTCGAACGGCAGCGAGGAGTGCTTGCACTCTGTCGGCGAGTGGCGAACGGCTGAGTAACGCGTAGGAACGTACCCCAAAGTGAGGGATAAGCCCGAGAAATCGGGTCTAATACCGCATATGATCTTCGGATTAAAGCATTTATGCGCTTTGGGAACGGCCTGCGTCGGATTAGGTTGTTGGTGAGGTAATGGCTCACCAAGCCGACGATCCGTAACTGGTCTGAGAGGATGATCAGTCAGACTGGAACTGAGACACGGTCCAGACTCCTACGGGAGGCAGCAGTGAGGAATC
>SDRK01000028.1 GCA_007845205.1 TM7 phylum sp. oral taxon 350 | reverse complement strand
TTCTACAAATCGAGATCCTTGAGTAAGTGTAATAGAGGATAAAAATATAATGATTGCAAAATCAACGCAAAATGCTAAAAACTTATTTAAGAGGGTATTTTTAACTGGCTCATCATCTAGTGATTCGGTTTTGATATATTTCTTAAAACGAAAAGACATACTATATCCTAAGATCGATCCAAAGGTATTCATTATAAGATCATCTACATCGAAAAAACGATAATTACAAGGATAGATGAAGAAAAGGCCAGTTAATTGAGCTATTTCTATTAGTAAAGACACTAAAAAGCCTATGATTATGGCATGCTTTAAAGTTTTCTTGAAATATAAGGCTATATAGATACCTAAAGGAATAAAGAAAATAATGTTTGCTATTAATTGTAAGATGATTGCTAGATGGTGCTTAGAAGCTAAAATAGGAATCCAACTAAAAGGTATAAGCTGAAAATCTATGGAATGGTTTAGGCAAAACATTATTGGATTGTCTGGTAATGGATAGAGTGTAAAAAGTCCAAGACCTAAGGCGTAAAGTAAAAAAGAATAAGAAAAGAAAACATAACTCCAAGTAATTCTTTGGTGTGCTAAAGCTCTGGCGATAATAAAAGGAATAGTCAGAAAAATACAAGTAATAGGCCAGAGCATTAAACATAGTTTGAAAGATTCTGAAAAAGGTTCAAGAAAATTCCCCATAAAAATATATTAGCATGATTAAACTTACACGACTTTCTATTTTTTGCTACAATAGCTTTCAGTTTCAATACGTTTTTTAGTTAAGTAAATGTAATGTAATCAGTCACCCTAGTTGTGCCTTAAAGCATAATTTTAAATGAAACGTGAGGATAAAATGCCAAAAAACAAACAAGAAGGATTAATCTTTGAAATCACTATGGTGACTCTAATGTCATCTTTTATGAATTTATTTAATAATTTTCGTCATGGTGGTATATCTTTAGATTCTTTAACCCATGCTTTAATTTTAGAACCTGTCATATTTATAGTTGCTATGATTGTTGAAACTTTATTTGTTTCGCGACTTGCAAATAATATGGTTAAGAAGTTTGCAAACAAAGATGCTAAAAAGACTGTAATAATAAGAACCCTAGTTATGGTAACGGCTATGTCCTTTATTATGAGTATCCTTGGACTTGTTATGTCTGGTATGGAACTTAATAAATTTGTAATAGCTTTCGCGTTAACTTGGCCTTTAAATTTTATTGTTGCTCTTTTGTGACAAGCTCTAGTTGCGGCACCAACTGCAAAGAGAGTGTTAAAGCAATATAGAAGATATAAGAAGAATCAGATCAAAGCAATCTTAACAGAGATAATAGAAGATATTGATACTGTTTAATAAATTATTTTAAGTATTAAATCTTAAATTTGAATAAAATCTCTTTTGGTTGATCTAATTGATACTCTTCATTTATTATTGCGTTTACGACTAATTCAATTGGGTCAAGAGTGTAATCAAGATCTAAATGACTTCCAACTACTGATAGTTCAGTGCATCCAAGTATAACAATTTCAGCTCCACGATCACGAAGTTTTTTGGTTTCTTTTTCAAGTGTTGGAGCAAGCTTATCGCTTGGGGCTCCTGCAATTGTATCGCGGATGATTCCTTCTATTATTTCTATACTGTCGTTATCAGGGATTAAAATATTATCGCCATAAAGATGTTGCTTAATGGTTGTTGGTGATGCAACAATACCTACACGCTTATTATTAAATTGCTTTTTTGTAAGTTCAATGAGTGAAATTAATTTATCATCTGTAGCTTCTTGAATATCGTCAAAAAGTATGTGAGCTGTATTACAAGCAATAAAACCTACATCAACTGATGACATGTCAATTTCTTCTAGACATTCTAGAATATAATCTTTTGCTTCTTCCTTCTTTGTCTCATCAGAGATGAAATCTTCTACATTAAGAGATAAGTGTGTAATGCGTGGGTAATCGCTATTATCGCTATTTGGATATTTATCCTGAAAAGTTTCGATTAAACGTTTGTGTGCATGAATGCTTGCTTGCGGTCCCATACCGCCAATGATAAGAATATGTTTTTTCATACATCCCCTTTAAATAGTATTTTACTTTTTAAAATTAATACTTAAGTATATTTTATAAGATGGTGATAGGATATGGAATAATTCTTAAATGTTTGTTAATCCTACAAGAAGATTTATTTTTTTATGTATTAATTATATTTTAATAATTTTAAAAATAGTGTAGGAGCTTGGTTCAAAATAAACTTAAATTACGATAAAAATATAGTAATTTAGTTTATCTACTGATATACTTATTTACAGAAAAATTTCACAATATTAAATGCGGATGTGGTGGAATTGGTAGACACGCTAGTCTTAGGAACTAGTGCCTCACGGCGTGAAGGTTCAAGTCCTTTCATCCGCACCATTTCAGAGTAAAAATTCAAATTGTCGCCTTTCTGGGCGATTTTTTTTGGCTTACATTTTTTTAATTCTTGCTACAGGCAAAAAAAACACTTTCCGCCCCCTTTTTTTTTCGGAAAGTGGTTTTTGAGCTTGCACTTGTAGGGGTTTGGGTGATGGTTTTGTTATGTAAAAACAGGTTCAAGCCAAAGATTTCTGCGAGAACAACTTTTTGTTCATCAAAATCGTCAGATTTTAATAAATAACAGATAGATTTTGCAGTTTCTAGCCATTTTTTTCATCGGTTCTATCCAAGCATTTTGGTTGACTTGTAAATTAACTAAACTTTCTTCTAGGGTTTTCTTTTGGCTTAAAATTTCGCCCATTGCATACTTGCCAAATAATGCCGAAAGTTGGAGCGAGTAAATTGGCGAAGGCAGAGAGATATGGTACGAAAGTTATTGATGAAGCAGTATTTATAAAGATCGTAAGGGAAGCGTAAGATTAGCTTCTATTATTAAACTAAAGAACTCAAGATATATATTGAAATGCCATGAGCATTTTAGGTAGAATATGAGAGTAGCCAGGTTTTAAATTAATGAGGTAGGGGTATCAAAAATAAACTTAAGAATTTATTTATGAGAATTGGCTTGCTCTGTAAACTAAACCCAGTTGGCTTACAGATAAAGTCGGCTCGAAATCGTTGGGCGGTCTTTGGTGGTTGTTGTACGTTTATAGCAACCGTGATTATCAGTGCTGTTTGGTTCATTAGTAGTTTTTCAGTGAATGCGCTGGCTATTCGTATTGTTAAAGTTTCAAGCGGTAGCTACCATTCATTTGGCTTAACGTCTGATGGCAGAATATATGCTTGGGGTCGAAATACGTCTGGTGAATTGGGCATCGGTACGACATTGGCTCGTTCTAATGTGCCTATTGCCGTAAAAACCATTGGCACTCCAATGGACAGAAAAGTGATTAAACAGGTTGAGGGCGGCGGACGCTATGAGGGATCACACTCTATAGCTCTGGCGTCTGATGGTACGGTCTATACTTGGGGGTTTAACCAATACGGACAACTTGGCAACAATACGACAACTAACTCGCGATCACCGATAGCTGTTCAGACTGTTGGTACACCACTGGCTGGTAAAACTATTGTTCAAGTTGCTGCTGGTGCTGATCATTCGTTGGCGCTTGATAACGACGGCGCGCTATATGCATGGGGTAGTAATGCTTACGGTCAGCTCGGTAACGGAACAACAACGAACTCTAGCGTGCCAGTCGCAGTCAAAATTGCTGGTACGCCATTAGCTGGTAAGACTATCGTTCAAATTGCTGCGGGTGCTAATCATAATATGGTGTTAACGTCTGATGGCGCAGTTTATACCTGGGGCTGGAATCAGTATGGCCAACTGGGTAATGGAACAACTACAAATTCTCGTATTCCGGTTGCAGTTGTGACAACCGGTACGCCACTGGCGGGTAAGACTATCTCGCAGATCGCTGCTGGTAATGCACATGCATTAGCTATGACGGATGACGGCACAGTTTATACCTGGGGCTGGAATCAGTATGGCCAGCTGGGTAATAATTCGACTATCAATTCAAGTCTTCCTGTCATTGTTAAAACTACCGGTACACCGCTGGCAGGTAAGATGATTACACAAATCGCTTCTGGTGGTAGCCCAAATTCGTTGGTTCTTGCGAATGATGGCACGATGTATACCTGGGGCTGGAATCAGTATGGGCAGCTTGGCAACGGCACTATCGGTACGGATGCAAAAACTCCCCTCGCTGTCAGTACAACTCCTCCCTCTGCGCTCGCTCCTTCTGCGCCGAAAGTTACTTTCGATGGTATTGAGGCAACGAATGTCACAACTATAAACAGCACAACTATCACTGCAACAACGCCGGCGCATGCGGCAGGTTTGGTTGATGTGGCGATTGATCTCGGTGACGGCGACGAACTATACAAAGCCGCAAAAACGAGCAGTTATCGTTATGCGACAGTACCGGATGCGCCGACAAACCTCGCAACCACGCCGCTTGACAACGCCGTTCGTTTAACCTGGACAGCGCCGGCGAACAATGGCGGTAGTCCAATCACCGACTACGTTATTCAATATTCAGCCGATAGCGGTATTACCTGGTCGACCTACAGTCACATTGCATCCACGAGTACTGCTGTCACGATTCCATTCCTCACACCCACGATCTACACGTTCCGCGTAGCAGCAGTAAACGCTATCGGTACGGGTGCATATTCAGCCACAGCAACCGGGCAGATTCGCTACATTACCTTATCGGCGCCGACTTCGGTCGATATCGCTGTCACGCCAGCGGGCGGTACGAAAATGTCGAGTAAATCGACAAATGTTCTCGTCGCGACTAACGCTGCTACCGGCTATAAGCTTTCCTTGTCAACGCAAACCGCTAATCGTAATCTCACCAACGGCTCGCAAACCATCGCACCAACAGCAGGTACTCAAACCGCTCCTGTCGCGTTTAGCGGATCGGCTTGGGGCTACCGCGTAAACGGTATAGGCAATTTCGGCAGCACGACAACCACCGAAAAGAATGTTGCCTCTTCGGCGTACACCTGGGCAGGCGTACCAGACCACGCCACGCCGCATGTCATTCGTACTACTACTGTCGCCAATCCAACTGCCGAAACGACCACTGTTTGGTACGGCGTTAGCGCCACCGGTTCGCAACAGAGCGGCATTTATACAACAACCGTAACCTATACGGCCATCAATAATTAGGGTGTGGAGATTAATATGATGTAAGAACGTCGCCACGATCGATGAAATTAGTAAAATAAGGAGGAATAATATGAAAATACAAGCAATATCAAAAATCACTGCAGGAAGTGTGCTTGCTCTAGCGTGAGTGTAAAATTTCACCATTTTAGGAAAATACATTAATCACCTAGATAGGTGATTTTTTGTTTTTGTTTTTCTTTTTAAAATAAATTGACCAGACATATACTAGCAATATAAAATTCTAATAGAAAAACATTAGAGGAATGGTACTATTTTGGATAATTCTGATTTAGCTAATATTGGCTCTGATTTGGATAATGAGAATATGACTATTAATAATGATAATGGTCATAACGATGCAGCTTTATCTAGGCCTGTTATACAACTTGAACATTTATTTAAAGAATATAAACTTGGTAAGCAAAGAATTAGTGTTATTGATGACGTTAATCTAAATATCCTTGAGGGCGAATTTGTGGCTATTGTTGGTGCTAGTGGTAGCGGCAAAAGTACACTTTTACATCTTCTGGGCGGGCTAGATAAACCTAGTCAAGGTAGAGTCATTATAGACGGCCAAGATATTAATAAGCTAAGCGATTCTCGTCTTTCGAAATTTCGTAATCAGGCCATTGGGTTTATTTTTCAATCATTTTATTTGCAACCGTTTTTAACATTAAGACAAAATATTGAAGTGGCTTCTATGCCGGCCCGTATTAATAAAAAAGAACGTCGGCAAAAGATCGATGATTTAGCTAAACAAGTTGACCTTTATGATCGTTTAAAGCATCGGCCACGGGAACTATCCGGTGGTCAGATTCAAAGAGCTGCTATTATTAGAGCTTTGCTTAATAATCCTAAAATTATTTTGGCAGATGAACCAACTGGGAATCTTGACTCTAAAAATAGCCAAGATGTTATTAGTTTATTTAAGGATATTTGTTCCCAGTATAAAACAACAGTTATTATAGCTACTCATGATCAAGAGATAGCTAGTCAAGCAGATCATATTATTACTATAAAAGATGGAAAAATATCATGATCAAAATAACGGACGCTAGTGTGCTTGCCTTTGCTAAATTACGCACTCACAAGATAAGAACACTCATTGTAATATTATTATCTAGTTTATTATTTAGTGTATTAATTATTAGTATCTCGGTAATTCAAGCGTCTTTTCTTTTACTAGAGCCGCGTAACGTTTCTTAGCTTTTTCTATA